>NZ_AKJO01000081.1:0-69800 GCF_000282295.1 Pseudomonas sp. GM33 | reverse complement strand
AGCTTGCCCGCGAAGAGGCCCGAACAGTCACCACAAAAACTCAACCCTGAACCCGACTGCGAACCGCCGATATCTCCGGCACTTCCCGCCGATTCATGTACACCCGCAAAGGCTCGGTGATGTTGATCCGGTCATCAATATTCTGGTCCAGCAACAACTGGATCAACTCACGCTTGAGCGTCATGGCCTGCCCGGGCCCCGCACCCCAGACGAACTCGCTGGTCGGGATGATGCCGTCATCCGCCACGTCCATGCCGAATGAGTCTTCGCTGAAGCGCACTAGGTAGTGGCCGGTCTTGCGGTTGAGGCCGACGAAGCCTTTGAGTTGGTCGGCCGCCTGGCAGATGAGCTGGGAAGTGATGCGCATGGTAAACCCCGCAATGGTGATCGTTGGTTTACACGCAGGGCCTGCGTTTCCCTCTGCCGGGGAAATTTCAGGGCCCCAGCGTACTGCAAACGGGCGCACAAAAACGCTGACGAAAATCAGCTTCAAGCAGATTTATGTCGGTCTCGCGATAGCGCCCGCAAAGATGAGTTGTTAAAAGGGACCGCTCACTCATTGCGAAAGGATCTCGACCATGCCCGCAACCTTCACTAAAAGCGCCCTGTTGTTGAGCCTGCTGCTAGGCCTCGGCCAGGCACAGGCCGCCAGCGAACCCGGTCCCACGGAACTGGCTGCCCGTTTGGGCATTCCGCACCCTGCTGTGATTGCCCACCGTGGCGCGTCTTTCGATGCACCGGAATCCACCGCCGCGGCCTACAAGACGGCCCGCGACCTGGGCGCCGACTACCTGGAACTGGATCTGCAGCGCAGCAAGGACGGCGTACTGTTCGCCCTTCACGACAACAACCTGCAACGCACGACCGACGTCGCCAGCAAATTCCCCGAGCGCAAGGACAGCCCTGCCAATGCCTTCAGCATGGCCGAGCTGAAAACCCTGGATGCGGGCAGCTGGTTCAATGCCGCCTACCCGGATCGCGCGCGTCCCGCCTTCGCCGGCCTGAAGATTCTGACCCTTGATGAAATCATCGACATCGCCGAGGGCAGCACCCAGCACAAGCCCGGACTGTACATCGAGACCAAGGAGCCCAAGCAGTTTCCCGGCATCGAACACGACCTCAAGGAAAAACTCCAGGCCCGTGGCTGGCTGAACCCGAGCGACTCGACACCGGCGAAAACCCAGCTGGCGGTTGGCCAGGGCAACGGCAAGGTGGTCCTGCAGACCTTCGAGAAGAGCAGTCTCGAACTGCTGCAAAAGGAAATGCCGAAGGTGCCGAAGATCCTGCTGCTGTGGGTCGGTGAAGGCAGTATCGAGCCCAAGTCCAAGGTGACCTTTGCCGAATCCGGCGAAAAAGATAAAGCCGCTTACTACGCCAAACAGCAACCGAAGGACAAAGCCGAATTCCAGCGCTGGGTCGACTACGCCAAGGCCCAGGGCGCCATCGGTACCGGCCCGTCCGCCGCACTGACCCTGGGTGGCGACCAGAGCTACTCGGACCTGGTGCAACCCTGGATGAACCAGTACACCCACGATCAGGGCCTGCTGGTACACGTCTACACCATCGACGATGCGGTGGACTACCAGAAAGTCATGGACGCCGGCGTCGACGGCATTTTCACCAACCGCGCCAGCGAGCTGTTGAAGTTCTATAAACGTCCGGCGGCGAGTGTGGCGCAGGTGCTACAGAACAACGGCTACTGATCCAGAGTCGCGCAAAACCCTGTGGGAGCGGGCTTGCTCGCGAAAGGGCCATCAGCTTCAACATCCACGTTGACTGACACTCCGCATTCGCGAGCAAGCCCGCTCCCACAGGTTATGTATTTGTGTTTGTATGTTCGGGCACAGTCCAGCAGGAATTGATGCAGGACATGTAGAGGGTTTTAAGGGTGGCTTAAGTTACAAAAGATAACCTGATCTCACTTGAACAGATCACCCAAGGAAAGAAGCCCATGAAGACTCTGACTGCTTTGTTTACCGCTGCAACCCTGACCCTCACTGCCGGTCTGGCCCAGGCCGACGTGCGCGTGGATGAGATCCCGCAACTGGTCAAGGACGGCAAGATCAAGCCCCTGGAAGATCTGAACAAGATCGCTCTGGATCTGCACCCAGGCGCCACGATCACCAAAACCGAGCTGGATAACCATTTCAACGGTTACGAGTATGAGATCGAGTTGCGCGACGCCAAGAACGTCGAGTGGGATGTGGACATCGATGCCTCTAACGGCAAGGTCCTGAAAAACAAGCAAGACAAGTAATCACAACACTCACAAAAGCCGCACGCTCTGACGATCGTGCGGCTTTTTGCGTTTAAGCGCTCAGGCGCGCCGTCACCTCATTCAACTGCCCCGACAAACCATGCAGGTTGGTGCTGGCCGCTTCAGTGCGCTGCACGTTGTCCAAGTTGGTGCTGGCGATGCTGGTGATCTCGGTGAGGTTGCGCGAGATGTCTTCGGCCACCGAGGTCTGCTCTTCCGCTGCGGTGGCGATCTGGCGGTTCATGTCGCGGATGGCTTCCACCGCCAGGGTGATGCGTTCGAGCATGGCGCCGGCCTCGGTCACCTGCTGCACGCTTTCCTCGCTGCGCGACTGACCGCTTTCAATCGCCTGGGCCGCTTCGATTGCGCCGGTCTGCACGGTTTGAATGATCTGGTTGATCTCGATGATCGACTCCGCCGTGCGCTGGGCCAGGCTGCGCACTTCATCGGCCACCACGGCGAAACCGCGCCCGGCCTCTCCGGCGCGGGCCGCTTCGATGGCTGCGTTGAGCGCCAGCAGGTTGGTCTGCTCGGCGATGCCGCGAATCACTTCCAGGACCTTGCCGATGCGCCCGCTGTCGGTTTCCAGTTGGCGGATGACCGTGGCGGTGTTGGCGATTTCGCCACGCATTTGGGTGATGGTGTGGATGGTGCCCTGCATGACTTTTTCGCCCTGCTGGGCGGACTGGTCGGCATCGTCGGCGGCCCGCGCCGCTTCGGCAGCATGACGCGCCACTTCCTGCGCGGTGGCGGACATTTCGTTCATCGCCGTGGCCACCTGATCGGTGCGATTGAACTGCTCGTTGGTACCGCCGGCCATCACGGTGGCGATCGAGTTCAACTCACCGCTGGCGCTGTCCAGGTCCGACGCGCTGCGCTGCAATCGGCTGAAGGTTTCGGCGAGGAAATCGCGCAGGGTGTTGGCGGCGATCGCCAGTTTGCCCAATTCGTCCTGACGGGTGCTGGCTACGCGCTCGGCAAGGCGCCCCTGGCTGAGTTGCGCCACGTAGTCGATCAGTTTGCGAATCGGCTCGACCAGGTGGCGGTTGACCAGCCACAGGCTCAGCAGGCCGATCAACAACCCCGACACCAGCATCACGACCAGCCCCAGCAGCACCGTGCGATCGGCGGCGGTGCTAATCAGCGTCGACTGCTCGGCGCCTTGCTTGCGCAGCTCGCTGACCAGTTCGCTCATCTGATCACTGGTCGCGCGGTCTACGCCTTTGACCGCGGTATCGCCCGCCGTCGGATCACCACCGGCGGCCACGAAGGCGTCCCGCCCCTTTTGATACGCCGCGCCCAACTGACGATGTTCGTCACGCAAGTGCTCGATGCGGTTCTTGAATGACGGCTCGATGCCCTTCTGCGCGGCCAGCTCGCCGAGGATGTTTTGCACATCACGCTGACGGTCTTCGAATTGCCCCCAGTACTTGCTCAAGTCCGCCGGTTGCTTGCCGCGCAACAAGACGTTTTTCCACTCTTGCACCTGCACCTTGAATTGCAGGTTGGCTTCATCGATCAATTGCGAGGTATGCAGCGGGCCCTCGATCAGATTGGCGTAGCTCTTCACGCCACTGGACAGGAAATGAAAGCACGCCAGGGCGATCAACAGCATCGCCAGCAGGCTGCCACTCAGCAGGGCGAGAATTTGTGCTCTCAAGGACTTTTGCAAAAGCATCGAAGGGTACTCATGACAGGAATGAGGCACGCCAAAAAAAGGCGTGAAAGGTGTCCGGACATCCCTGTCTGCGGTCTCGGTCGCGGCCTGCGGCGCGCAACTTAACCCAAGCGTGATCGGCGTGCCAGAGCGGTTCTTTAGAAAAAACCGACCATCGGTAGAGCAATCGTTTGCGTTATTTTCCCGTCACAAAAACGTCATCCCGGCTTGCGATGATGCCGCTCAAGTGAACCTGTAAAACACGCGACAGGCGCCTCCCCTTGCGAGTCCTCATGAACCACAGCATCGATCAAAGCCATCGCGACACGGATCTGTTCGGCCTGCTCTACGGTTTCAGTTTTCGCCCCGGTGAGGCCGGTCGGGAAATCAACTCCGCCGAAGCCTTGCAGTACCTGCAACAACCGGAGAGCGACGAACAGTTTCTCTGGCTGCACCTGAACCTCGCCCATGCCGCGTGCGAGCGCTGGATGAAAAGCCACCTGGAATTGCCCGAGGAATTTTTCGAAGCGCTGCACGAAGGCTCGCGCTCGACGCGCATCGAGCATGTCGACTCCGCGTTGCTGGCGGTGGTCAACGACGTGGTGTTCAACCTCAGCAACCTGGTCTCGTCGGATGTCTCGACCTTGTGGGTGTGCGCCCGCAGCCGGCTGATCATCAGCGCCCGCCTGCAGCCGCTGCACTCGGTGGACAAGTTG
Source organism: Pseudomonas sp. GM33 (assembly GCF_000282295.1). Lineage (NCBI taxonomy): Bacteria > Pseudomonadati > Pseudomonadota > Gammaproteobacteria > Pseudomonadales > Pseudomonadaceae > Pseudomonas > Pseudomonas sp. GM33. The sequence goes on along the minus strand of NZ_AKJO01000081.1, from coordinate 65,170 downwards.
CGCTCGTCGGTGAAGGCCCGGGAATGCTTTCGCTCTCCGCTGGAGCTGCTGGTGCATCTGCTGCGCGACCAGGGTGAAGTACTGACCCAGATCGTGCGCAAGACCAGCCAGAGCGTGGACCAGATCGAAGACGAGTTGCTCTCCTCGCGCCTGTCGACCAACCGCGCCGAGCTGGGCGCCAATCGCCGGGTGCTGGTGCGTTTGCAACGGCTGCTGGCGCTGGAGCCAGGTTCATTGCTGCGCCTGCTCAACCGGCCGCCGCAATGGCTGCAAAAGGAAGACGTGAAGGAGCTGCGCAAATCCACCGAGGAGTTTGCGCTGATCATCAACGACCTCACGGCGCTGGGTGAGCGGATCAAGCTGTTGCAGGAAGAGATCGCCGCCAACATCAACGAACAGACCAACCGCACGCTGTTCACCCTGACAGTGGTGACGGTGCTGGCGCTGCCGATCAACATCATCGCCGGTTTCTTCGGCATGAACGTCGGCGGCATTCCGCTGGCCGGTGACCCGGAAGGTTTCTGGATCCTGGTGGCGCTGGTCGCGACCTTTACCCTGATTGCCGGGCGCTGGGCGTTTCGCAAGCAGCAGGATTATTGAGTCTGTCCGAAAACCTGTGGGAGCGAGCTTGCTCGCGATGAGGCCCTGTCAGCCAACAGAGATGTTGAATGAAAGACCGTCATCGCGAGCAAGCTCGCTCCCACAGGGTTCAGCGCTCGATTCCAGATCAGCGGCCCTGCAAAAAACCAAACACTGATCCAAAGCAGTCTCCCTGTAACAATTAGCAACGATTATCACCGGTACACCTCCCTCCTCAGGAATGTCCGTGATGGCTACGCCCTCCTTCACCGCCCCGGCACCGGCCAGTAGCGCCAGACCGCAACTCGACAAGAAGCCCGGCCTGATCACCCTCGTGGTGTTTTTTGCCGTGCTGGCCATCGGCTTGTTGTTTACCGCCTACAGCCTGATGCACGACATGAACGAACTCGGCACGGTGGTCACCACCTGGACGCCGTTCCTGCTGCTCGGCGTGGCGCTCTTGATCGCCCTGGGCTTTGAGTTCGTCAACGGCTTCCATGACACCGCCAACGCGGTGGCCACGGTGATCTACACCCACTCGCTGCCGCCGAACGTGGCGGTGGTCTGGTCCGGCTTCTTCAACTTCCTCGGGGTGTTGCTGTCCAGCGGCGCGGTGGCGTTCGGCATTATCGCCCTGCTGCCCGTGGAGCTGATCCTGCAAGTCGGCTCGTCCGCCGGTTTCGCGATGATCTTCGCCCTGCTGATCGCCGCGATCCTGTGGAACCTCGGCACCTGGTGGCTGGGGCTGCCGGCGTCGTCCTCGCACACCCTGATCGGCTCGATCATCGGTGTCGGCGTGGCCAACGCCCTGATGCACGGCCGCGACGGCACCAGCGGCGTGGACTGGGCGCAAGCCACCAAGATCGGTTACGCGCTGCTGCTCTCGCCCCTGGTCGGCTTCGGCTGCGCCGCGTTGCTGTTGCTGGCCCTGCGCGCGTTCGTCAAGAATCGTGCGCTGTACAAGGAGCCCAAGGGCGAGACCCCGCCGCCATGGTGGATTCGCGGCCTGTTGATCGTCACCTGCACTGGTGTGTCCTTTGCCCACGGCTCGAACGACGGCCAGAAAGGCATGGGCCTGATCATGCTGATTCTGGTGGGCACACTGCCCATGGCTTACGCATTGAACCGCACCATGCCGGCCGATCAGGCCTTGCAGTTCGCCGCGGTCGCCGAAGTCACCCAGCAAGCCTTGGTCAAGGCGGCCCCCCTGCCAGCGCCTGCCGACCCGCGCCCTGTGCTGTCCGAATACGTGCGCAGCAAGGAAGCGACCCCGCAACTGGTGCCGGCGCTCGCTGCACTGACTGGCAGCATCGGCGCCCAGGTCAAGGGTTACGGTTCACTGTCGAAAGTCCCGGCCGAGGCCGTGGGCAACGTGCGTAACGACATGTACCTGACCAGCGAAACCATTCGCCTGATGGACAAGAACAAGGTCGGCAATTTCGACGCCGACACCAGCGGCAAGCTGCAACTGTTCAAGCAACAGATCGACAACTCCACGCGCTTCATTCCGTTGTGGGTGAAGATTGCCGTGGCCATAGCCCTGGGCCTGGGCACCATGGTCGGCTGGAAACGCATCGTGGTAACCGTCGGCGAGAAAATCGGCAAGACCCACCTGACCTACGCCCAGGGCGCCTCGGCGGAAACCGTGGCGATGCTGACCATCGGCGCCGCCGACATGTTCGGCCTGCCGGTGTCGACCACCCACGTGCTGTCCTCGGGCGTGGCCGGGACCATGGTCGCCAACGGCGGCGGCCTGCAGATGAAGACCATCCGCAACCTGCTGATGGCCTGGGTACTGACCTTGCCGGCGGCGATCCTGCTGTCGGGCAGCCTGTACTGGTTGTTCACCCAATTGTTCTAAACACCGCAATACCCCTGTGGGAGCGAGCTTGCTCGCGATGAGGTCATCACATTCAACATCACTGTTGACTGAACCACCGCCATCGCGAGCAAGCTCGCTCCCACAGGGACCCCGGGTCGGTCTCAGGTTTCCGAGCGGATCACTTCCCCCAGCCAATCCATGAACACCCTCACCCGCAACGGCAAATGCCGCTGCCGGGCATAGAGCAGCGACGCCTCCATGGACGGCGCATTGAACGGCGACAACACCTCGACCAGTTCACCGCTTTGCAGGTATTGCTGCATGCCCATTCTCGGCGCCTGAATCAGGCCGAAACCACCCAGGCAGGCGGCCTCATAGGCATCGGTGCTGTTGACCGTGACACTGCCGGCCATCGGCAGTCGCCGCACCTGCCCCTTGTCGACGTACACAAAGCCTTCCGAACGCGCACCCAAAACGCCGACGTAATGCACCAGCCGATGCCGCGCCAGATCCTCCAGTCGCTCGGGCACGCCATAGCGCTGCAGATACGCAGGGCTGGCGCAATTGACCATGGTGAAGTCACACAGGTGTCGCGCCACCACCGATTGGTCCGGCTGGGCGCCGATGCGCAGCACGCAATCGAACCCTTCGGCGAGCAGATCGACCCGGCGGTCGGTGCTGCTGATTTCCAGCTCAAGCAGCGGGTGCTGTGCCATGAACGCCGGCAGGCGCGGCATGATCACGCGACGGGCGAGAATGTTCGGCAGGTCGATGCGAATGCGCCCCACCAGCGATGCTTCGTCCTGGCGAAACAAACCCTCGATTTCGTCCATGTGTGACAGCAGGTCCTTGCTGCGCTCATACAGCACCAGGCCATCCTGGGTCGCCTGGACCTTGCGCGTGGTGCGTTGCAACAGCCGAGTACCGAGCAATGCCTCCAGCGCCTGCACATGCTCGGACACCGTTGATCTGGGCAGCCCCAGACTTTCTCCGGCGAGGGTAAAACTCGACATCTCGCTGACCCGGACAAAGGTGCGCAACAGTTCCAGTTTGTTCATCAGCCCGCTCTTTTATTGTTCGTATTATCCGACCAGTGATTCCGCTTTCACTCTGTTTATCACCCCTGCCCGAATAAATAAACTTCCTCACATCAACCGCCCACTGCACCTGAGGAAGTCCCATGAACCGTAAAATCGCACTGATCACCGGCGCCAGCCGCGGCCTCGGCAAAAACGCAGCCCTGCATCTGGTCGCCCAAGGCATCGACATCATCGGCACCTACAACAGCCGCGCCGATGAGGCCCAGGCACTGGTGGCCGAGATTGAAAGCCTGGGTGGTCGCGCCGTCATGCTGCAACTGGACGTTGCCCGCAGTGAAAGCTTCAGTGCCTTCGCCAGCGAAGTCACAAAGGTCCTGCACAGCCACTTCGAGCGCGAGGGTTTCGATTTTCTGATCAACAACGCCGGGATCGGCCTGCACGCCAACTTCGTCGACACCACCGTCGAGCAGTTCGACCAGTTGGTGAACATCCAATTCAAGGGGCCGTTTTTCCTCACGCAGAGCTTGTTGCCATTGCTCAATGACGGCGGGCGCATCATCAACATTTCCAGTGGCCTGACCCGTTTCAGCCTGCCGGGCCACAGCGCCTACGCGGCGATGAAAGGCGCGATGGAAGTGTTGACCCGCTACCAGGCCAAGGAACTCGGTGCGCGCAACATCGCGGTGAATATCCTCGCACCCGGCGCGATTGAAACCGATTTCGGCGGTGGCGCCGTGCGCGACAACCCCGGGTTGAACACCCTGGTGGCGAACAACACCGCCCTGGGTCGCGCCGGTTTGCCGGATGACATCGGCGCCGCGATTGCGCTGCTGCTGGCGCCGGGCAGCCAGTGGATCAATGGCCAGCGCATCGAGGCGTCGGGGGGGATGTTTTTGTAAGGCTTACGGTTAAACATCAGGCCAAACACAATCCCTGTGGCGAGGGGGCTTGCCCCCGTTGGAGCGCGAAGCGGTCCCAAGCTTTTTGCGACTGCTTCGCAGCCGAACGGGGCGGTGCGGCGATCCGACAAGCCCCCTCGCCACAAAAAGCCTGGTTCAAACTCATTCAGCAAACCTGGCGCACGACCACCCGCTCCCGAACCACGTCATACACCCAGTGGTACACGTAGGTGTATGGCAGGAAGAACAGCAACACGCCGATATCCAGCAGGAACGCCTGCCACAGGCTGACATTCAGCCACCAGGCAATCAGCGGCACGCCAAGCGCGACCAGACCGCCTTCGAACAACAGCGCATGGACCACGCGGACCCAGGCGTTGTGGGCGATGGCGAGGCGCTTGAGCACCCGGTCGAACATACCGTTGAAGACCACGTTCCAGGCCAGGGCCAGGGCGGCGATAAGGACGGTGACCATGCCCATTTCCAGCATTGGTTTCTTCATGATCCAGGCCAGCAGCGGAGTACAGATCAGGATGGCCAGCAGTTCGAAACCGATGGCTTGGAAAATACGTTCAGTAATGGATTTGTTGGCGCTCATGGCCGTACTCCCTTGAGTGACTGTGGTTGCCATGATCTGTCATTACACCGATACTTCATAACCAATAACCATCGACCAAGGCGATAGTTCATGGCCTCTCACGAAGTGTTGCTGGCGTTTGTCGAAGCCGCGACCCAAGGCTCGTTTTCCGCCGCGGCGCGCAAGCTGGGCCGCAGTCAGTCGACCATCAGTGCGGCGGTGGCCAGCCTGGAAATCGACCTCAACCTGACATTGTTCGACCGCAGCAGCCGCAAGCCCGGGCTGACCCCGGCCGGGCGCGTCATGCTGCAACGGGCCGAAGACATCCTGGCCGCCAGCAGTCGTCTGGAAATGACCGCCCGCCAACTGTCCCAAGGGGTGGAAGCGAAGCTGACGGTGGCGCTGTCCGACACCTATCAATCGGACCGTTTCGAGGCGTCGCTCAGTGCCTTCGAGCAGCGTTACCCGGACCTTGAACTCGAATGCCTGATCGCCGAATGCGATGACCTGGTGTCGCTGGTGCAAAGCGGCCGGGCGCAGATTGCCTTCGCCGAAATGCAGGACAGCTACCCGCCGGATCTGGTCAGTTCGACGGTGGACGAGCGCACGGAAATCGCCCTGTTCGTGTCCCCTACCCACCCGCTGGCAAGGCTGGACGACGTCGATCAGGACGTATTGCAGCTACACCGCGAACTGCGCCTGGCGACCATCATCAATCCCTATGAAAGTCGGGCGAAGGGCCGCGTCTGGTCGGCGCCGAGTTATCTGATGCTGCTGGAAATGGCCCAGGGCGGATTCGGCTGGGCGCCGTTGCCCCGCTGGCTGGTGGAGCGCTTCGGGCCCGGCACCTTGCAGGAACTGGTGGTGCGCGGCTGGCCGAAAACGGTGTCGGTGGATGCGTTGTGGTCGCGGCTCAATCCGCCGGGGCCGGCGGGGAGCTGGTTGCTGGGCAAGATGCTGGAATGAAGGTCCTTCGGCCCTTATCGCGTTCAAGCTCGCTCCCACAGGTTATTGTGTCGGTCACAAAACTTATGTGCACCACTGCCCCTGTGGGAGCGAGCTTGCTCGCGATGAGGCCAGTACAGCCGCATCAATCCAGTGCCTTGAGCCGCGCCTCGATAAACCGCCGCTCCGGCTCCTGCCGGGTCAACGCCAGTGCCCGTTCCCACGCCGCCCGCGCCTCTTGCTTGCGACCCAGTTGCCGACAAAACTCCGCCCGCGCCGAATGCGCCAGGTGGTAATCCAGCAGTTCGCCCCGCGCCAGAATGGCGTCGACCAGCGTCAGCCCCGCCTGCGGTCCATCGCGTTGGGAAATCGCCGCCGCACGATTCAACTCGATCACCGGCGACGGCACCGCCCGCAGCAGCACGTCATACAGGCCGACAATCTGCGGCCAATCGGTTTCCCCCGCCGTCGAGGCTTCGGCATGCACTGCCGCGATGGCCGCTTGCAGGCAATAGGACCCGAATCGCCCCAAGCCCAACGCGTGCTCGATCAGCGCGCAGCCTTCAGTGATCAAGCCGGCGTCCCACAACGAACGGTCCTGCTCGTCCAGCACAATCAGCTCGCCGCTCGCCGAAGTCCTGGCCGGGCGTCGCGACTCGTGCAGCAGCATCAACGCCAGCAAGCCCATGACCTCCGGCTCCGGCAACAACTCCACCAGTAACCGGCCGAGACGGATCGCCTCGCGGGTCAAGTCCTCGCGGACCAGTTCGGCACCGATGGATGCCGAGTAGCCCTCGTTGAACACCAGATAGATCACCCGTAATACGCTGTCCAGGCGCTCGGGCAACTCAGCCAGCGTCGGCACTTGATAAGGGATTTTCGCGTCGCGGATCTTCGCCTTGGCGCGCACGATGCGCTGGGCGATGGTGGCCGGGGCCGAGAGAAAGGCCCGGGCGATTTCTTCCGTGGTCAGGTCACAGACTTCCCGCAGCGTCAGCGGCACTTGCGCGTCCGCCGCCAGGGCCGGGTGGCAGCAAGTGAAGATCAGCCGCAGGCGATCGTCTTCCACGTCTTCATCACTCCAGTCTGCCTGTTCCAGCGCCTCCAGCTGTGCGATCAGCAAGGGCTGCGACGCGGCAAAGCGGGCGCGCCGGCGCAAGGCATCGATGGCCTTGAAGCGCCCGGCGGACACCAGCCAGGCCCGCGGATTGTCCGGCACGCCGTCACGCTGCCAGCGTTCAACCGCGATGAAAAACGCCTCGTGCAAGGCCTCCTCGGCGAGGTCGAAATCACCGAGCAAACGAATCAGGGTCGCAAGAATGCGCCGCGACTCTTCGCGATAGACCCGCTCGACCTGCGCCTGAACCGGCAGCCCTGGCATCTTAAGGATTCAACTGCCGAACGGGGCGCACTTCGACACTGCCGACCCGGGCCGCCGGAATGTTCCCGGCGACCTGGATGGCTTCGTTGAGGTCCTTGGCATCGATCAGGTAAAAGCCGGCCAACTGCTCCTTGGTTTCAGCGAATGGACCATCGGTGATCGACAGCTTGCCGTTGCGCATGCGCACGGTAGTGGCCGTCTGCACCGACTCCAGCGCCTCGGCGGCGACCATCCGGCCACTGCCCTGGATCGACTCGGCATAGGCCATGCACTCTTCGTCCTTCGGGCTTTCCGGCAGCGAATGCAGCAGGCGCTCATCGCTGTAGACCAGGCATAGGTACTTCATCACGCTCTCCTTATCGAACGATCAACTATGGTCGCTGACTGGCATTCTGGCTCGGCTTCCCGACGATCAGGGCTTGAGGTCGAACAGCGTCGCGCCGCTGGTCATGTCGAACGGCGCCGACCAATGTTCGTGGACGATCTGCCACAGCCCGGCTTCCTGTCGATAGCACTGCGAGACACGCATCCAGCAAGCCTGGGTTTCGCCCTTGTCGTTGGTGCCACCGCAATGGGCCAGCCAGTGAGCGAAAGCGATCTCCTGGGACGGCTCGATGGTGATTTCGTGGAATTCGAAAATGTGCGGGCCGGGGCACATTTCCATGCAGGCCTGCCAATGTGCGCGGTACGCCGGCTTGCCCTTGAATTGCAGGGCCTTGACCGCGTCGAAGGAGACGATGTCATCGGCATACAGAGCCATGACTTTTTCAATGTCCTTGGCCATGACCGCCTGACGGTAGTTCTCGATGAGGTTCTGTATCTGGGTTTGCGAGTTCATGGTGGTTCTCCGTGGTTTTTATTGGAAGACACCCTTAGTCGTCTGGCGATCCGGCGAATCGACAGAACAAATAAAAATAATCCAAACGGCCAGAATCGCTAGAATCCGAGGTTCTATTCATGTTGGAAAAAGGACACTCCCGTGACAGCCCGACTCGTGCCTTACGAAAGCCTGAATGCGCAGCAGCGCCAACAGGTCGAGGCCATCGAAGTACATCCGGAGCAAATAAAGTTCTCCGGTGATATCCACGGTGCATTGCACACCTTGCTGTCCAGGCCCGGCCCGGGGGTCAAAGGATTTGCCCTGCTGGCCGAAGACATTCCCGTGGCCTTCCTGCTGCTCAAACGCCCACCCGTATTGCCTGCGTGGGCCAATGAACACAGCGCCACGCTGCATGCATTGCAAGTCGATCAACGCGCCCAGGGCAAAGGCTACGGCAAGGCCTGCCTGCAGGCGCTGCCGGAGGCGGCACGCCTGGCCTGGCCGGAAATCCGGGGGCTGGAGCTGTCGGTGGATGCCGACAACGCGGCCGCCATTGCCCTGTACGAAAGGTTCGGCTTTGTCGACAGCGGCGAGGCGTACAAGGGCAGGATCGGTTATGAGCGGCGGATGGGGTTGGTGTTTTGAACACGGCCCCCACCAACACCACAAAACCACTGTGGGAGCGAGCTTGCTCGCGATAGCGGATGATCAGTCGACATCTTTGTTGAATGTTACGCCGCCATCGCGAGCAAGCTCGCTCCCACAGAGGATCTATGTCGGGTCAGAGTTCCAGCACCATCTCATGCCACGCCATGCCGCCATGGTCCGACGCCGACGGTTTGACGTAGGCAAAACCGAACCCGGCATACAACGGAATATGCCGCTCCTTGCACATCAGGTTGATGCTGACCTTGCCCATCGCACGCATACGCTCGATGAATTCGCCCATCAAAAGCTTGGCCAGGCCCTGCCCCTGATAATCCGGGTGCACCACCACCGACATGATCACCACATGCGGCCCGGCCGGATCGTGGCCGATCAGTTCCTTGAACGCTTCGTCCGACATTTCCACCTGAAACGCCGCACCGGAGTTGATGAAACCGGCGACGACCCCGTCAACCTCGCCGACGATAAACCCCTCGGGCCAGGTGGCGATGCGGGTGGCGATCTTCTCGCGGGTCGCGGCTTCGTCACCTTCATAGGCAAGGGTTTCGATAGCAAAGCAGCGGTCCAGATCGGCGGGGGTGACGTTGCGGATGACGGTGTTCATGGCGGCTCGGGATCAGCATGGGAAAGGCTGGGGATGATAAATCAGCCGCCGTGGGACATCGAGAGACGAATCGGCTGATCCGCCTCTCGCGGCAGGTGTCATGCCTTGATTGGCAGCCAGAGTTCCAGCTTGCCGGTGTTGAGCTTGGGGTTGAAGTCTTCGCTGTAACGCTCGAACTCCGGCGCCGCCAATAGCTCGTGGCCGGACTGCGGCAGCCACGTGCCATGGATGTACTGGAAGGTTTGCGGCAGGGTGTCCAGCGGTCCCTTGTGTTCGAATACCACGTAGTGCTGAGGCTGAAGTTCTACCCAACGGTAGGTTTCCGGCAAGTCATCGAGCTTGCTGATCTCGACCCCGGCGATGTAATCGAAGCCGCCCTTGCCGTCGAAATTGCAGCAGACGCCGTAGGTGACTTCGCCTTTCTGGCCCGGAACTTTACCGATGTGGGGAATGAATTTATCCCAGAGTTCGGGAATGCCTTTTACTGTCTCTTGGGTAAATCGTTCGCCAAGTCCTGCGATCAGCAGAAAGTGTCCGTGTTCGAAACGGGGCTCCGTCACCTCGACGCGTGTTTGCTCATCCATGACTCGACTCCTGCGCTTAAAAGTGGGTTCGGCTGGGAGTATAGAAGCCAAACCCGATTCGCCCAGTTACAGGGCGTGCAACGGCTCGACCGCACCGGCGCCAACAAACTCGTTGTAACCCGATAGAATCACGTAGACCGCGAAATAGCAGAAGATCGCCGCCGATGCCATGTAGGAATAACGCAGCAACTTGTCGCCGAGCAACTTGCCGCCGTGGCTCGCGGCAAAGCACAGCCCGACACACCAGAGAATCCCCGCGCAGAGAAAACCGCCGAGAAACAGCGCTGAGCTGAGGGCGCCACCGCCACCGGAACGGGCGATCAGCGTGCCACCCACGGCGGCGAACCAGAGAATCGCACTGGGCGACGACATGGCCAGGAAGATCCCGCGAAAGAACTCCTTGCGATGGGAGTTCTGCCCCACCTCGGCCGATTGCGCCAGCACCGCTTCGTGGTGAATCGCCGAATAGATCATCTTCGCCGCGAAATACACCAGCAGCGCCGAGCCACCGATCCACAACACCCAGCGCACGGTTTCGTACTGCAGCAACACGGTCATGCCAGCCAGCGCCAGTACCGCGTAGATCAGGTCGCCGACGCAGGTCCCCAGGCCCAGGGCAAAGCCCTGGAAATAGCCGCGCTGCATGGCCAGGGTGATCATCGCGATGTTGGCCACGCCGATATCCAGGCACAGCGAAAGGCTCAGCAAGAAGCCGCTGGTAAATTCCATCGAACCCTATCCTTCGGAAAAATTTGTTTACTTTGAGGCTGGACAGTCTGCCACACCAGCCCTTACATTCCGCCTCAGGTCACCGCAGTGACCAGCGTCGCTCGGACGGTTCCGGGCGCTTACGTTATCCGAGGCAACAATGGCCGAACAAGGTTCGCCGCGCCGCTTTGCGCGCATCGATCGACTCCCCCCTTACGTTTTCAACATCACTGCCGAGCTGAAGATGGCCGCCCGTCGTCGTGGCGAGGACATCATCGACTTGAGCATGGGCAACCCCGACGGCGCCACGCCGCCGCACATCGTCGAAAAACTCGTCACGGTGGCCCAGCGCGAAGACACCCACGGCTACTCCACCTCCAAGGGCATTCCGCGCCTGCGCCGGGCGATTTCCAACTGGTACAAGGACCGCTACGAGGTCGACATCGACCCGGAAAGCGAAGCCATCGTCACCATCGGTTCCAAGGAAGGCCTGGCACATCTGATGCTGGCCACCCTGGATCAGGGCGACACCGTGCTGGTGCCCAACCCGAGCTACCCGATTCACATCTACGGTGCCGTGATTGCTGGCGCCCAGGTGCGGTCGGTGCCGCTGGTGCCGGGCGTGGATTTCTTCGCGGAGCTGGAGCGGGCCATTCGCGGCTCGATTCCGAAGCCGAAGATGATGATCCTCGGTTTCCCGTCCAACCCGACCGCCCAGTGCGTGGAGCTGGATTTCTTCGAGCGCGTCATCGCCCTCGCCAAGCAGTACGACGTGCTGGTGGTGCACGACCTGGCCTACGCCGACATCGTCTACGACGGCTGGAAAGCCCCGTCGATCATGCAGGTGCCGGGGGCCAAGGACATTGCGGTGGAGTTCTTCACCCTGTCCAAGAGCTACAACATGGCTGGCTGGCGCATTGGCTTCATGGTCGGCAACCCGGAACTGGTCAACGCCCTGGCGCGGATCAAGAGCTACCACGACTACGGCACCTTCACCCCGCTGCAAGTGGCGGCGATTGCTGCCCTGGAAGGCGATCAGCAATGCGTGCGCGACATCGCCGAGCAGTATCGGCAGCGCCGCAACGTACTGGTCAAGGGCCTGCATGAACTGGGCTGGATGGTGGAAAACCCGAAAGCGTCGATGTACGTCTGGGCCAAAATCCCTGAGGCTTATGCGCACCTGGGTTCGCTGGAGTTCGCCAAGAAACTGCTGGCCGAAGCCAAGGTGTGCGTCTCGCCGGGCGTCGGGTTTGGCGAGTACGGCGATGATCACGTGCGCTTTGCCCTGATCGAAAACCAGGACCGGATTCGCCAGGCCGTACGCGGGATACGCGGGATGTTCCGGGCGGATGGGCTAGTCACCAAATCCAACACCTGACCCATATCTCCTGTGGGAGCGAGCTTGCTTGCGATGGCGTCGTATCAGTCAATAATAATGGCGACTGATACACCGCTATCGCGAGCAAGCTCGCTCCCACAGGGTCTTGTATAGTCCTTGAAGTCGAGCACCCATAAAAAAACCGCATCGCTGCGGTTTTTTTGTGTCTGTCGAATCGCTTAGACGAACAGCGACAACAACAGGATAAAGCCCAGGCCCACCACCGACAGGATGGTTTCCATCGCCGTCCAGGTCTTGAAGGTTTCGGCCACGGTCATGTTGAAGTACTGCTTGACCAGCCAGAAGCCGGCGTCGTTGACGTGCGACAGGATCAGGGAGCCGGCACCGGTGGCCAGCACCAGCAACTCACGGTTCACACCCGGAATCATCCCCACCACCGGCACCACGATGCCCGCGCCAGTGATGGTCGCCACAGTCGCCGAACCGGTGGCGATGCGAATCACCGCCGCCACCAGCCAGGCCAGCAGGATCGGCGAGATCTGTGCGTTCACCGCCATGTGGCCGATCACGTCACCCACGCCGCTGGTCACCAGCATCTGCTTGAAGCCGCCACCGGCACCGATGATCAGGATGATCGCGGCGGTCGGCGCAAGGCTGGCATCCAGCCATTTCATCATTTGGCTGGAACCGATGCCCTGCTTGTAACCGAAGGTATACAGCGACAGCAGCAACGCCAGCAGCAGCGCCGAAATCGGGTGACCGATCAGGTCCATGAAAGCGCGGAAGATGTTGCCATCGGGCAGCACCACGTCGGCAAAGGTCTTGAGCAGCATCAGGAACACCGGCAGCAGCACGGTTACCAGCGTGATGCCAAAGCTCGGCAGTTCAGCCGAATCCGTTTCGCGCGCCAGTTGATCCACCAGCTCCTGGTTCGGATGACCGGGAATGTGCTTGGCAATGAACGTACCGAAGATCGGGCCGGCGATGATGGCGGTTGGCAGCGCAACGATCAGGCCGTAAAGAATGGTCTTGCCGATGTCGGCACCGAACACGCCGATCGCCAGCAGCGGCCCCGGGTGCGGCGGCACCAGGCCATGTACCGCGGACAGACCCGCCAGCAACGGGATACCGATCTTGATGATCGACACGCCAGTGCGGCGAGCGACGATGAACACCAGCGGGATCAGCAGCACGAAGCCGATTTCGAAGAACAGCGGAATACCGACCAGGAACGCCGCGAACATCATCGCCCACTGCACCTTGTCCTTGCCGAAGGCGCGGATCAACGTCTGCGCGATCTGATCCGCACCGCCCGATTCGGCCATCATCTTGCCGAGCATCGTGCCCAGCGCGAGGATGATGCCGACAAAACCAAGCACGCCACCGAAGCCGTCCTGGAACGCCTTGATGATGGTGCCGATCGGCATGCCGGAGGTCAGCCCGAGGAAGGCTGCGGCGATGATCAGGGCGAGGAAGGGGTGCAATTTGAACTTGGTGATCAGGACGATAAGCCCGATCACCGTGACCACTGCATCGAGCAGCAGGAACGTCTCGTGGGACATGCCAAACATTAGGGGTGTCTCCTGGTTGTTGTTGTTATTAAAGCGGGTTAATCAGAAGTCGCGAGGACAGCGCTGTCTTTGCAAGCACAGTCATACCGCCTTCTTCAGGCCGTGCGCCTGCCACCAGACATGAGCCTGCGCAGCCAGTTGCTCGACGCTATGGGTCGAAGCATCCAGCGCCAGGGTCAACGGCTCGCCGACGGGCGATTCGAGGGTGGCGAACTGGCTGTCGATCAGGGTCGACGGCATGAAGTGGCCCGGCCGATGGGACACGCGGTCGGCGGCCACCTCGGGGGTCAACTCAAGGAACACGAAGCCCAGGCCCGGCAAGGCGCTGCGCAGACGTTCGCGATAGATGTGTTTGAGCGCCGAACAGGTCAGCACCGGGTGCTCGCCCTTGGCGTCGACACGGCGCAGTTCATCGCACAGGCTGTCGAGCCAGCCGGCGCGGTCTTCATCGTTCAGGGGGATCCCCGCGCTCATCTTTTCGATATTGGCGGCAGGGTGGAAAGAGTCGCCTTCAATGGCCGTAGCGCCGCTCAGTTGGCACAGGGCCTCGCTGACGCACGTCTTGCCGCAACCGGCAACGCCCATGATGACCAGGGCGGTGATGGGATGGTTCATGTAACACCTCAGCGCGCAGACAGCGCTACCTTTGCCAGTTATGACACTAGACCAAAAGCAGAAGTTGCCGACGCCTTTCTTGTCATTTTATGGGTTGCAGCAGGTTAGGTCCCAACGCCAAAAAGCAAGGATCAGGCGAACCCTCGCTCACGCATTTGCAGCCGCATCGAGACAGCGCTACCTTAGTGCCTTGAATTTTGTTTGGCAAGCCGTCGATGAACACAACCAAGAACGATAAAAATACCCGCACCACTGGCCGCCCTACCCTGAACGAAGTTGCCCGACTGGCCGGCGTCAGCCCGATCACCGCCTCCCGCGCCCTGCGTGGCGTCAGCACCGTGGCCACCGAACTGGTGGAAAAAGTGCAGAAAGCGGCGCTGGAACTCAACTATGTCGTCAACCCTGCCGCCCGCGCCCTGGCCTCGGCCCAGAGCCATTCGGTGGTGGTGTTGGTGCCATCGCTGTCCAACCTTTTATTCATCGACACCCTGGAAGCCATTCATCAGGTTTTGCGCCCCAAGGGCTTCGAAGTGCTGATCGGCAACTTCCACTACTCACGTGATGAAGAAGAAAACCTGCTGCGCAACTACATGGCCTATCAGCCACGGGGCTTGCTGCTGACCGGGTTCGACCGCACCGAAAGTTCGCGGCGGATGATCGAAGCCAGCAACATTCCCTGCGTGTACATGATGGAGCTGGACAGTGCGGCCGGGCTCAATTGCGTCGGCTTTTCGCAACTGGCGGCTGGCGAAACGGCGGCCGAACACTTGCTGTCCCGCGGTCGCAAGCGCCTGGCCTACATCGGCGCGCAACTGGACCAGCGCACCTTGCTACGCGGCGAAGGTTTCCGCAAAGCCCTGCAAAAGGCCGGTTTGTACGACCCGGCGCTGGAAGTGCTGACGCCCCGCCCGTCTTCGGTCGGCCTGGGCGGCGAATTGTTCCTGCAGATGATCGCCAGCCGCCCCGATGTCGATGCGATCTTCTTCGGCAACGACGACCTGGCCCAGGGCGCGCTGCTCGAAGCGATGCGACACGGGATCAAGATCCCCGAGCAAGTGGCGATCCTCGGCTTCAACGACCTGCCCATGTCCGAACACATGGTCCCGCGCCTGAGCAGCATCAACACCCCCCGCGAGGCCATCGGCCGCCGCG
Organism: Pseudomonas sp. GM33; assembly: GCF_000282295.1. Taxonomy (NCBI): domain Bacteria; kingdom Pseudomonadati; phylum Pseudomonadota; class Gammaproteobacteria; order Pseudomonadales; family Pseudomonadaceae; genus Pseudomonas; species Pseudomonas sp. GM33. The sequence continues at coordinate 49,868 of NZ_AKJO01000081.1, read as the reverse complement.
CGGCCGAGCAGATGCTGATGCTGATGGCCGGCAACACCGTGGCCAGGCCGGTGCAGGACATGGGGTTTGAGTTGAAGGTGCGCGAAAGTACATAAGCCCCTGCATCAATGTGGTCAGGCAAGGGACATTGTGGCGAGGGGGCTCGCCCCCGTTCGGCTGCGGAGCAGTCGTAGTCCGGTTCACAGGGTTTAACTGTATGACCGCAGTGTCTGTTTTTGGGGTCGCTTCGCAACCCAACGGGGGCAAGCCCCCTCGCCACAGAAAAGCCCCCTCACCTTCGCTCAGTGTTCAATCCTGCGGATCGAGGTTATCCAGCACCCGATTCACCGCCAGTTCCGCCAGCATGATGATCTGTGCGATCGCCAGCGCCGTGTTGCGCTGGCTGCCTTCCAGAAACGTTGCAAAGTCATTGGTCATCACACTCGCCGAGGCCAGTGATTCGCAGGCGTGCGCCAACAGCGTTTCGTTATTGATGCCGGGTGAGATGGAGAACATCGGGCTGGGATTGCGTGGGGGGTTGGGCGTGGGTTTGAACATGGCAATACTCCTAGAGTAGTGGAGCTGCCACGATTCGCTGCTAGACGAAAATAAGGTGGCAGCCGTGCGCGGGCTAGCAGACCAGGACTCTAGAACCCGGTAGACCCGAAGGTCTTCCCACGCACAGCCGCCATAACGTGAACTGGCGGGCAGATCACGATGGGTGGGCGTCATGCGTCTAAAGTATCCAGGCTGCTAGACCCGATCGCTGAATTTGCAGCGACACGGAACGATAGAGTCCGGATACCAGGCGCACAAGTCGGCGGATTCTGGCGTAGTTGTAGGCAAGGGTGCAAGAAAGCGTAACCTGCACAATTCATCTGAAGCCGCCCTCCTGCAGCGCCTTCCTACATGCCACCACCTACAATTGCCTGTACGTCATTCTCGCTGGAGCAGAACATGGAACATGTACTGAAGATTCTCGGCAAAGCGTCGTCCATCAACGTCAGAAAAGTCCTGTGGACCTGCGAGGAACTGGGCATCACCTACGAACGCGAGGATTGGGGCAGCGGTTTTGCTTCCACCCACAGCCCGGAGTTCCTCCGGTTCAATCCCAACGCGCAGGTGCCGGTGATCATCGATGAAGCCGGGGTGTTATGGGAGTCCAACACCATCTGCCGCTACCTGGTGGGCAAACACCATCACCATCATACCGAGCTGCTGCCTACCGAACCGGCCGCCCGCGCCCGGGTGGAGCAGTGGATGGATTGGCAAGCCACCGAGCTCAATCCGTCCTGGAGATACCCGTTCATGGCGCTGGTGCGCAAGGACCCGGAATTCCAGGACCCGCATAGCCTCGAGGTCGGCATTCGCGGCTGGAACCAGAAAATGGCCATCCTCGAACACCAACTCGCAACCACCAAGGCCTATGTCGCCGGACCGCGGTTTACCCTGGCCGACATCGTCATCGGCCTGTCCGTCAATCGCTGGCTGATGACCCCGATCGAGCGTCCGGACTACCCCGCCGTCGATGAGTATTTCAAGCGCCTGGCGCAACACCCCGGTTTCCTGAAGCATTGCTGCAACGGCTTGCCTTGAATGGCCGCAGGTTGCCGCCCGGCGGCAACCGCTGACCGAAACCCTGTCAGCACAATTACGCCAACTATTTGATTTTGTAGAATTTAATCCACGAGGCACGCTATTTGCTGAGACCACGCACCGCCATAGCCACAAGGTCTCTTCATCATGTTGGTCAGTGCAAAACAATCGTTGGTGACCCCACTCCCCAAGCGTCCCGGTGACGAGCCCTCCGCCGATGCCGCCGCCGGTCTTCAGGGCGGCATGCAGGCAGTCATCGCCCAGGCCATGCAAAACAATGTGCAGGCGCAAACCACAGCCACCCAACAGGTGCAGGACTCCGCCCCCCGGATCGCCACGCAGCACGTCAGCGAGGCGAGCAAGATCAGCGACAACGTCGACGAAGCGTTCGCCAAGACCCGCGTGAACCTGCAAGCGACAGACGCCACCCGGCTCAACGAAGGCTCGGCCACCGCCGAATTCAAGGACTACATGAGCAAAACGCCTGAAGAGCGTCTGCGCGACAGTATCCTGAAAGAGATGGGCATTACTGAGGAAGAACTGAAAGCCATGCCGCCGGAGAAACAACAGACGGTGGCGCAAGAAATTGCCGATCGCATGAAGGACAAAATGCAATTGGCGCAAGCCGAGAAAGACAACGGCAGCAGTCCGGTGGTCGACAAGCTCCTCGCCTCGCTCTAAGCCTTTTTGCTTTTTTGTAGGAGCGAGCTTGCTCGCGATGGTCGTTAACGATAACGCGTGTGGCCTGGATAAACGCGGCGCATTTGAGTCCATCGCCAGCAGGCTGGCTCCTACAGTTGCGGTCTCCTGTAGGAGCGAGCTTGCTCGCGATGGTCGTACTGGATGAACGCGGCGCACTTGAGTCCATCGCGAGCAAGCTCGCTCCTACAATTACCGCGACTAGTTCAGTTGCAACGTCGAGTTGAACTGACTGATCGCATCCACCACATGCCGTGAGCCCTGCTGGATTTCCAGGATCACCTCCCCCGCTTCGTTCGCCAGTTCCACGCCCAGGCCGGTTCGACTCAGACTCGATTGCATGCTCGACACCGCACTCAACGACAAATCGTGGTTCTTGCGCACCACCTCGACGATCTCCAGCGTCGCCTGGCTGGTACGCGCCGCGAGGCTGCGCACCTCATCGGCCACTACCGCAAACCCGCGCCCGTGCTCACCGGCCCGCGCCGCTTCAATCGCCGCGTTGAGCGCCAGCAGGTTGGTCTGATCGGCAATGCCGCGGATGGTCTGCACGATGGTGCCGATGATGTCGGACTGTTTGTTCACGGCGTCGATGCTCAGTGCCGCCTCGTTCAAGTCCCGGGAAATGTCCTGGATGATCTGCACTGTCTGCTGCACCACTTCGGAGCCCTTGCGCGCGCAGACGTCGTTTTGCACCGAGGTACTGTGGGCCGATTCGGCGGCGGTTTGCAGGGTAGTCATCTGGTGAGTGATGTCGCTGGCAAACTTGACCACTTTGTACAAACGCCCCTTGGCGTCGAACAAGGGGTTGTAGGACGCTTCGAGGAATACCGTCTGACCTTGCTTGTTCCGGCGCTCGAAACGATGGGAGTGATATTCGCCGCGGTTGAGCGAAGCCCAGAAATTGCGGTAACCCTGGGACTCGGCTTCGGCACGGTGGCAAAACAGGCTGTGATGCTGCCCCACCACTTCGTTGAGCGAGTACTGCATGGTTTTCAGGAAGTTGTCGTTGGCGCTGATGACCTTGCCTTCGGGCGTGAATTCGATCACGGCCATGGAGCGGCCGATCGCAGCGAGTCGGCTTTCGTTTTCGTGCTCCTTGTTGACCCGGTCGGTGATGTCGGTAGCGACCTTGATCACGCTCTTGACCTGCCGGTCGGGGCCCAGCACCGGCATGTAGCTGGCTTCGAGCCAGATTTCACGGCCGCTTTTGTGCAAGCGCAAAAAGGTCCCGCTCAGCGGTTCGCCCCGCGCCAGGTCGCGCCATAGTTTGGTGTAGTCGTCGCTGCGGTAGTACTGCTCTTCACAAAAGATCCGGTGATGCTTACCGCGTACGTCTTCGGCGCTGTAACCCATGGCACTGCAAAAGTTTTCATTGGCATCGATGACGATGCCATCCGGGGTGAATTCAATCATCGCCATCGAACGACTGACCGCCGCCAACTTGGCGTTGGCCTCGGTCAGCGCACAGCTGAAGCGTTCGATTTCCAGCAGGTCAGCCTTGTGATGTAGGTTGAACATTGTTGTATCACCTTCCGCGCGATTTTTTGATTAATGAAAGTTGCAGGTCTTTCACATCCACCACTACGTTCCGTGGAACAGGCACACGCATCCCTCCAAAAAGAAGGACTAGTCAGGTGATAAACGATGATCAATCGGAGGGTCCTTGTAGCGACACGCTCATCAAGACATCCTTTTCTTGATAGCCCGCATGCGGGCCAGCCCTAACAGGTTCGAATCAAATTCCATTTAAATGCACAGCTCCCTGTGTTCAAGTGTTGGTGCCTTTGATTGCGCACTCTGGCGGCAAGTCGACCGCCTCATCACGGTCGACATAACCAGTTACAGCTGATCATAGACAGCAACCTTGGGCTTGCAAGGCCACTAGTCGGCCAGCATTGAGGACAAAAACGGTTCAGCTGCTTGTTGGGGGGTGCTCGTCGATCAAGGTAGATCAGCGGCCGGCGGTTAAAGCGGCGTTGGCCGCCGAACTGGCGTAAGACTTCAAATCGAATCGCGAGCAAGCTCGCTCCCACAGGATTTTGGGGTTCCCAAATATTGCATCCGCTGCAGTTCCCCTGTGGGAGCGAGCTTGCTCGCGATGGCTACTTTCCAGGCACTACAAAACTACAAGCTAGCACTCACCTTGCTGGCCACCTCCCCCGGCACCCAGCCCTTCCACACCTGCGGCTGCTCACGCAAAAACGCTTCGGCGACTTCGCGGGGTTTCTGCCGTTTTTCACTCATCTGGCCCAGGGTCTGGTTCAACAGATCAATCGGCAGGTCGACCTTTTCGAAGAACGTCACCAGGTCCGGGTATTGCGCCTTGAACGGTGCCGACACGCCAATGGCCAGGCTCGCCGGCATCGAGCGCGTGCCTTTGGGGTTCGGGTTGTTGGCGTCGGCCAGGGTTTTCCAGGCTTCGGCGTCGAACGGCGGTTCGTCGAGCTTCACCAGTTTGAATCGCCCCAACAGCGGTGTCGGCGACCAGTAGTAGAACAGCACCGGTTTGCCACGGCGGATCGACGATGCCACTTCTGCGTCCAGCGCTGCGCCGGAACCGGTGCGGAAGTTGACGTAGCTGGCGGTCAGGTCATAAGCCTTGAGTTTCTGGCTGTTGACGATTTCCGAGGTCCAGCCGGTGGGGCTGTTGAGGAAGCGTCCGCGGCTCGGGTCTTCAGGGTCGCGGAATACGTCCTTGTACTTCGCCAGGTCGGCAACGGACTTGAGCTCCGGGGCCAAGGGCTTGATGCCGCGCTCGGGATCGCCCTTGATCACGTACTCCGGCACCCACCAACCCTCGGTGGCGCCTTTGACCGTATCGCCGAGGCCGAAGACCTTGCCCTCGGCGGCAGCCTTGACCCAGGCCGGGCTGCGCCCGGCCCACTCTTCACCGATGACCTGGATATCGTTTTTGGCCAGCGCCGCTTCCAGGCTGACGGTGCTGCCCGGCAGCGTATCGGTCGGGTAGCCGTAACCTTTTTCAACGATCAGGCGCAGGATTTCGGTGATGAGGCTGCCGCTTTCCCATGTGATGTCGCCAAAGTGGATAGGCGCCGCTTTTTCCGTGGCCGATGCCGGGTGGGACAACAGGCTCAGGGCCAGCAGCGAACTGCCGAGCAGGGTTTTGATCGATCTCATGCGGACCTCTTGTTCTGGAGTGGGCGGTTCAGGGATTGGTTGGCGCTGTGCCGGTCGCACAGGGCCTGGGAACGGGTCATGTAGTCGCTGACCGAACGCAGGGAGATACCCAGCGCAGCGGCAATTTGCGGATAGGTCAGGCCGTCGATCCGAGATAGCAGGAAGGTCGAGCGCACTTTGCCGGGCAGCCGCTGAAGACTGCGCTCCACACGGGTCAGGGTCTGGGACCGTTGAGCCAGCTCCTCCGGTGATTCGGCGTGGATCGGCTCGGCCTGATGCAGTTGCTGAAGGTACTGGCGCTCCAGGTCACCTCGACGCCAACGCTGAAAGAGCAGGCGCCGGGCAATGGTGGTGAGTAGGGCTCGAGGTTCACGGATTGCCGTCAGGCCAGGCGCCTGGAGCAGTTGCATGAAGGTTTCGCAGGCAATGTCTTCGACAGCGGCGGCATCGTTCAGGGACCGACGCAGGCGTGTGCAGAGCCAGTGGTAGTGGGCACGGAACAGTCCGTCCACCTGTTTGCGGTGAAGAATATCGGCGCCGGACATAGGGGCTCCTGGGTTAGGGGTCGCTGAATGTCCGGTGGTCCGGTGAGGCGAATCCTAGCAAGGAGCCTTATTCATTAATAATACTTAAAACTTATTTTTATATTCTCTTATGGAATTAAAGATCTATTGCGCCTGACCGTCCGTCATCGCGGGCAAGCCCGCTCCCACAGGTACACCGAAACCCTGTGGGAGCGTGGCTTGCCCGCGAAAAATGGACCTGTCGACCCGACATTTACGCCCTATCGCAAATCTCCATATCCCAGCGCCTCGGCCTCACGCTGATAATCGAGCACAACCTGATAGTCGCTTTCACTGGCGGGCAGCACCTGCGGCAAACCAAGGATTTCGGCAACGTCCGGTAATTCGCGCAACGCCTGATTCATCGCCTGCAATAGCCCTTCAGCCTGCTGATCGCTGACGGTGGCGGCCGTGATGTAGGGCAACGTCGGACTCAATGCACTGCGGGCAATCACGCGCAAACCGGTCACTTCTTCCTCGGCGTACCGGGCCAGATTGGCAAATGTCACGCTGTCGATGGCCGCCAGATCGGCAAGCCCCTCGCGTAACCAGCGCAGGCTTTCACGATGACTGCAGCTGATGCCGACCTCGGCAAAAAAACGCCCGTCACGCTGCAACGGCGCCAACCGGTGGCGCAGTAAATTCATGCCGCTGTTGGAGTCATGGCCATTGATCACGCCTCGACTGCCGCGAAAATCCGCCAGGATCTGGCGCGGATCATCGACCCGTCCCAGGATCAGACTGCAGTGATTGCCGCCGCTGCTGTCCGGCAGTTCGTAACGCGGCCGCCCCAGCACCCGGACCTTGCCGCGCAACGCTGTCATCAGCGGATAGCCGCAGGTTTGGGTGAGCAGCAAATGCGGCGACAGCCACATCTCCATCAGTGACAGCCCTTCGGCATCGCCGCGGGTTTCGCCAAGGTGCTCGAGGATTCGCGCCAGCCAGCGTTCGTTGGCCTGGTGGATGGGTTCGGGGGCGGTGTACATCAGCAGTTCGGCGATGTGTTGGGTCATCGAGATAGTCCCATGCAACGAAAATCCCCTGTGGGAGCGAGCCTGCTCGCGATGGCGTCGTGTCAGTCAACATCCATGCAGCTTTCGCGAGCAGGCTCGCTCCCACAGTAGGTCAGTGGCGATTGAAGAATCAGTGAAACGGATGCCTCGGGCTGTCGATGGCCTTTACGCCGTATTCACGCCACAGCTGCCCATACCCCTGCACCAGGAATCCACCGCTACGCGCCAGCCATTGCTCGCGGCGGGCCCAATAGGCGCGGGGCAAGTCGTACCAGGGCAACCCCGGCAACTCGTGGTGCACCAGGTGGAAATTGAGGTTCAGGAACAGCCAGCGCCACGGCCACGCCGCTTCATTGAGCACGGTGCGCTGCTCCGGCGCCGCATGAGGTCGATGTTCATAGTAGGAGCGAATCATCGCAATCGACAGCGCCGGCACGCTGACCAGCAACAGGTAATGCCACACCGGCAACACGCTGTAGCGCGCGATGAACAGCAGCATCAACAGGGTCAAGGCGCCATGGCTGAGCCACATCAACCAGGCTTGGCGCTCGCCGCTTTTCAGGCGTTGCAGTTCTTCCCGGGCCAGCGTCAGCAAGGCGATTGGCGCACCGAGCAGAAAGCGCCCGAGCACGGTTTTGTTCAACCAGTGCAGGCCTTGTTCGAACAACGAACTGCCCTGCCACTGCTCGGCATTCAGGTAACGGCTTTCCGGATCGCGACCGGGGATGGTCAGGTCTTCATCGCGGTGGTGCAGCAAATGGCTGTCGCGATACAAGGTATAGGGATACCAGACGGCAAACGGTGCGTAGCCGAGGGTTTTGTTCAACAGCGGCCAGCGGGTCGGATGACCGTGCAGCAGTTCGTGCTGCACCGACAGCCACAACACCACCACGGGAATCAGCAACAACGTGCTCAACCACAGGCCCAATGAATCACTGGCCAGAACAAGGGCGAACCACGCGCTGTACACGCCAATCAAAAGCAACCAGGTCGGCCACTCGGTGCGGGCGGTGAGGCGTTGGCGCAGGGTTTCGATTTCTTCTCGGTGGGCTGCATCGAAATAATGAGGCATGGCATTGCTCGGATCGGGGACCAATCCTCTTCTGTGCAACGACGCCCGGATTTCTTGCAGATTATTTTCAATGTGATCGCTCCCGCATTGCGCGGGAGCGATCGGTCAGCGCAGGCTCAATGCCCGAACACATTGACCTTTTTGGCTTTCTTGTCGGCGCGCTTTTCGATAGCGGTTTTCGCCGGCTTTTTCTTGTCTGCTTTCTTTGAATCCATACCTTTGGACATGATGCGTACTCCACTCGTGGGGATGTGAGATCAGGTATACACCTATCCCGGCGCGCGTGTTCTTTTATAATCGCCGCTTTGCACACCGACAGTCCGAGACCATGCCCGACACCCAGTACGCCCTGCTCGACGAGCCGTTATGGCCATTGATGAACAAGTTCTATCGCGCTCACCAATCGTCGATGAAAGCCGTGCGCGACGCGCAGCTCTGGGTGGCCCGGCGTGACGGGATTGTTGCCGCACTGTGTTTGCGACCGGTGTCCGGCGGGCATTGGCTGACCGGGTTGTTTGTCGATCCGCAGTGCCGGGAACAAGGGATGGCCGCCGGGTTGATTGCGGCTGCGGTGAAGGATTGCGAACTGCCGGTGTGGTTGTTCTGTCATCCGGACTTGCGCGGGTTTTATGAGCGGCGCGGCTTTACGTTCGACCCGCCGATGCCTTATGCGATGGTTGAACGGTTGAGCCGGTATGCGCGCAGCAAGCCGATGATTGCGATGGGGTTGGCGCCGAAGTAAGCGATATCAAAAATGTGGGAGCGAGCCTGCTCGCGAAGGCGGTGTGTCAGTCACCATCAATGCTGACTGTCAGACCGCTTTCGCGAGCAGGCTCGCTCCCACATTGGTTTGTGGTGTGCTCAGTCGTCGGCGTTGGGGTCCAGGTCCGGGAACATCACTTCGGTGAAGCCGAACTTGCTGAAGTCGGTGATGCGCGACGGGTACAGGCGGCCGATCAGGTGGTCGCACTCATGCTGCACCACCCGCGCGTGGACCCCCGAAGCAACGCGCACGATGGGCTCGCCCTTGGGGTCGACGCCTTCGTAGCGGATCTGCTGGTAACGCTGCACCGCGCCGCGCAGGCCGGGCACGGACAAACAGCCTTCGAAGCCCTCCTCCATGATCGGGCTCAGCGGCGTGATCAAGGGGTTGATCAGGATCGTCTGCGGCACGGCCTCGGCATCCGGATAACGCTCGCTGTGCTCGAAACCGAAGATCACCAGTTGCAGGTCGACGCCGATCTGCGGAGCCGCCAGGCCAACGCCCCCCACACTTTCCATGGTCTGGAACATGTCATCGATCAGTTGCCACAGCTCGGGGCTGTCGAACATCTCGGCCGGTACCGGCGGGGCAATGCGCAGCAGGCGCTCGTCGCCCATTTTCAGAATTTCACGAATCATGATCAGGTTTCATCAATGGTCGGTTTGATTGAGTGATCGCGGCCCAGGCCCGAGACGTGGTGTTTTTCCTCATGGACGGGACCATGCTCGCCAGCCACTTTTTCCCCAGGGTCCTTGCCCTCTCGCGACATGTGTTCGATCACCGCGTTCATCTCCGCGCCCAGCAGCAGCACCGCGGCGGAAATGTAGAAGTACAGCAACAGCACGATGATCGCACCGATACTGCCATACATGGCGTTGTAGTTGGCGAACTCCTTGACGTACAAACCGAAGCCCAGGGAGGCAATGATCCACACCACCACCGCCAGTACCGAGCCCGGCGTGATGAAGCGGAATTCCTGTTTAACGTCGGGCATGACGAAGTAGATCAACGCCACCGCGACCATCAGCAGAATCACGATCACCGGCCAGCGCAAGAGGGTCCAGAGCGTGACGATAAAGTACTCAAGGCCGACTTGCGCAGCGATCCAGCCCATCACCTGCGGCCCGAGCACCATCAGTGCGGCGGCAATCAGCAGCATGCCGGCAATGCCGACGGTGTAGATGATCGACAACGGAAAGCGCTTCCACAGCGGGCGCCCTTCAACCACGTCGTAGGCCGCGTTCATCGCGCTCATCATCAGCCGCACACCGGCGGAGGCGGTATACAGCGCAATCACGATACCCACCGAGAGCAAACCACCCTTGGACTGCTGAAGCTGGTCGATCACCGGGTTGACCTGTTCCAGCGCCTGGGGCGGCAGCACCAGTTCCGATTGCAGGCGCAGCCAGGAGAAGAAGTCCGGCAGGTGCAGGAAGCCGATCAGGGCGATCAGGAACAGGATGAACGGAAACAGCGAAAACAGCATTTGATAGGCCAGCGCCGAGGCATAAGTCGACATCTCGTCGGCGATGAACTCGGTGACCGTGCGCATCATCACACGGTGCAGGGGCAGGCCTCTCATGTCCGGAAAAATCATTCGCGTCTCCATTCGCCGCATATGGATTTGGGTTGGAGTCGTGGTGACTCAGGGGCCGTTTTTTATCATCAAGGTAGCCCAGTTGGCGACTTTGAAACAATTTCAAGATGCAAGTTCAGGCTGACACAAAAACGGCCATCCGAGATGGCCGCTTCGTGTTTTCATTAAACGGCCGGATCACGCGTCGTCGATGCCTTTTTTAAGCGCATCCTTAGCCTTGCCCACTGCTTGCTGGGCCTCGCCTTTCTTTTCCTGCATCACGCCCTCGGCACGCAACTTGTCGTTGCCGGTGGCCTTGCCGACACCCTGCTTGACGTTGCCGGCGGCTTCATTGGCCATGCCTTTGACTTTATCGCTTGTGCTGCCCATGGTGATTCTCCTGTGAACAGTTCAATGGGAAGAAAAGTCGTTACACAAGGTTGACCAGGGGCTTTTGCAGGGAGTTTCATTTATTTTCACCACGACATTTCATCGTTCAGTGCAGGTTGCGCTTTATGTTTGCGGGCCAACCCCCGAGAATGCGCAACACGTTCAGGCCATGGCGCTGAAGATCCAATCCCGTAGGAATGTTATGAAACTCGATAAAAAGCAGGCCATTGCCCGCAGAAACCAGGAACTCGGCGGTGCTGTGCTTGGCGTCAACAACTGCCACTTCGCCGAATTGAACCGTAATCGCAACATCTGGTGGTTCGACCTCCCGGTGACGCGCCTGGCAATCGGTCAGTACGAGTGGATCCACCTGCTGATGCACACGCCGGCCACCGACGAACTGTTGCACCTGAAAGTGCCGACCGTGTTCCTGCGCGAGAAGCTCGAAGGGCTGGTGGTGCGCAATGAAGGCAAGCGCAAGGCTGCATTGAGCCTGGAACTGAGCGCCGACAAGGACTCCTTCCTGCAAGACATGCGCCCGGCAGGCACCAACGTCAACTTCGCGCCGTTTCGCCAACAATAAAGAAAAGATCGCAGCCTTCGGCAGCTCCTACATGGGATCGCGGTCACCTGTAGGAGCTGCCGAAGGCTGCGATCTTTTGACCTTCAACAAAAAGCCCCGCATCTGCGGGGCTTTTTGTCGATTACGCGGTGGCTTTCTTCGCGTTGATCTTCTTCAGCTCTTCATCGCGCAATTCACGACGCAGGATCTTGCCGACGTTGGTGGTCGGCAGTGCATCGCGGAACTCCACGGAGCGCGGGACCTTGTAGCCGGTGACGTTGGCGCGCATGTGCTCCATCACCTGTTCCTTGGTCAGGGTCACGCCAGGCTTGGCGACGATGAAAATCTTGATCGCTTCGCCCGACTTCTCATCCGGCACACCGATGGCCGCGCATTGCAGCACGCCCGGCAGGGTCGCCAGCACGTCTTCGAGCTCGTTCGGGTACACGTTGAAACCGGACACCAGGATCATGTCTTTCTTGCGATCGACGATGCGCATGTAGCCATCAGGCTGGATCAGCGCGATGTCACCGGTCTTCAACCAGCCTTCGCTGTCGAGGATTTCATCGGTGGCTTCCTGGCGCTGCCAGTAACCCTTCATGACCTGCGGCCCCTTCACGCACAGCTCGCCGATTTCGCCCATCGGTTGTTCGACACCGGCATCGTTGATGATTTTGCACAGGGTCGACGGCACCGGAATGCCGATGGTGCCGATCTGGATGTTCTGGATCGGGTTGACCGTGGCCACCGGGCTGGTTTCGGTCATGCCGTAGCCCTCGCAGATGGCGCAACCGGTGACCGCCTTCCAGCGTTCGGCTGCGGCCAGTTGCAGGGCCATGCCGCCCGACAAGGTGACTTTCAGCGCGGAGAAGTCCAGCTTGCGGAAGCCTTCGTTGTTGCACAGGGCCACGAACAGTGTGTTCAAACCGACGAAGCCGCTGAACTTCCACTTCGACAGTTCCTTGACCATCGCCGGCAGGTCACGCGGGTTACTGATCAGGATGTTGTGGTTGCCGATCAGCATCATCGCCATGCAGTGAAAAGTGAACGCATAGATGTGGTACAGCGGCAGCGGTGTGATCAGGATCTCGCAGCCTTCATTGAGGTTGGAACCCATCAGCGCCTTGCACTGCAGCATGTTCGCCACCAGGTTGCGGTGGGTCAGCATCGCGCCCTTGGCCACACCGGTGGTGCCGCCGGTGTATTGCAGCACCGCGACATCGCTGCTGGCCGGATTGGCTTCCGCCACTGGCTGGCCCTGGCCTTTGCTCAGCACGTCGTTGAACTTGACGGCTTTTGGCAAGTGATAGGCCGGCACCATCTTCTTCACGTACTTGATGACGCTGTTGATCAGCAGGCGCTTGAGCGGCGGCAGCAAGTCGGCGACTTCGGTGACGATCACGTGCTTGACGCCGGTTTTCGGCACCACGGTTTCCGCCAGGTGCGCCATGTTGGCGAGGCACACCAGGGCCTTGGCACCGGAGTCGTTGAATTGGTGTTCCATCTCCCGCGCGGTGTACAGCGGGTTGGTGTTGACCACGATCAGCCCGGCGCGGATGGCACCGAAGACGGCAACCGGGTACTGCAACACGTTGGGCAGTTGCACGGCGATTCGATCGCCTGGCTGCAAATCGGTATGCTGTTGCAGATAAGCGGCAAACGCACCGGACAATTCGTACAGCTCACCGTAGGTGAGTGTCTTGCCCAGGTTGCTGAATGCCGGCTTGTTGGCGAAGCGTTGGCAGGATTGCTTCAACACTGCCTGAATATTCGGATACTCGTCTGGATTGATCTCAGCAGCAATCCCAGCTGGGTACTTATCCTTCCAAAAGTCTTCGATCATGGAAGCCCACTCCTCAGCAACGCGAATTCAGCACCGCATTTGATGCGATTATTATTGGTGTTTGGTCATTGGTGAATCTGGCTGATAGAAGGCCGAGAAGTCACAAAGCGCGCCGAGAGTAGCAGCTTTGCCAAGGGTCGACTAGAGCCAAAAGCGGCCTCTACGGTCACATTTGTGACTCAAGACTTACAAGCAGTCATTTTAGAGCAAAAAACCTATTAAGCCCTGAAAGCCACGGAATTCGGGGCTCTAGCGTACGCCGAAAAGCATCGCGGGCAAGCCCGCTCCCACAAGGTTCGCGTCGTACACAAAGTGTGTGCACAACAGTGAATCTGTGGGAGCGTGGCTTGCCCGCGATCCGCGCGAAGCGCGGCCATTCACCGATCAGGCGATATCACGCAACTCCCGCCGCAGGATCTTGCCCACTGGCGTCATCGGCAGCGATTCGCGCAGCACGATGTGCTTCGGTACTTTATACGCCGTGAAGTTCTCCTTGCAGTAAGCCTTCAGCTCTTCAAGGCTGACGCCCGCTTCACGGGCCACCACGAACAGCTTCACCGCCTCCCCCGACCGTTCGTCAGGCACACCGATGACCGCACAGTTGGCGACGTTCGGGTGAGCCATCACCACGTCTTCGATTTCGTTCGGGTACACGTTGAAACCCGAGACAATGATCATGTCCTTCTTGCGGTCAACGATGCGCACGAAACCGTCCGGGTCGATCACCGCAATGTCACCGGACTTGAACCAGCCCTCGGCATCCAGCACTTCGGCCGTGGCTTCAGGTTTCTGCCAGTAGCCCTTCATGATCTGCGGGCCCTTGATGCACAACTCGCCGCGTTCACCCAAAGGTTGTTCGACGCCGTCATCGTTGATGACTTTCAGCGTGGTGCCCGGCACCGGCAGGCCGACCGTGCCGATCCGGGACTGGTCGCCATAGGGGTTGGTACAAGCCACCGGCGAGGTTTCGGTCAGGCCGTAACCTTCGGTGATGCGGCAACCGGTCAGTTGTTCCCAGCGCTCGGCCGTAGCCTTGACCAGTGCGGTGCCGCCGGAGTTGGTGAGCTTGAGGCTGGAGAAGTCCAGGGCCTTGAAATCCGGGTGATCCATCAGCGCGACGAACAGCGTGTTGAGCCCCAGCAGCGCCGAGAACCGCCAGTTCTTCAACTCCTTGATGAAGCCGGCGATGTCCCGTGGGTTGGTGATCAGCACGTTGTGGTTACCCGTCACCATCATGCACATGCAGTTCGCCGTGAAGGCATAGATGTGGTACAGCGGCAGCGGCGCGATCATCACCTCCTGGCCTTCACGCAGCAGCGGCTGACCGTCGCTGGCCGACTGGCTGAGGCAGGCCCGTGCCTGCTGCATGTTCGCCACCAGGTTGCCGTGGGTCAGCATCGCGCCCTTGGCCAGGCCGGTGGTGCCACCGGTGTATTGCAGCACGGCGATGTCGTCGAGGCCGACCTTCAGCGGCTTGATACCCAGGCCACGGCCCATGCGCAATGCGCTCTTGAAAGAAACGGCCTGGGGCAAGGAATAGTCCGGGACCATCTTCTTGACCTTGCTCACCACAGTGTTGACCAGCCAACCCTTGGCGGTGGGCATCAGGTCGCCCATCTTCGCTTCGATCAGGTACTGGATGTCAGTGTCGGGGAGCACTTCCTGGACTTTCTGGCCGAACACGTTCAGGTACACCAGCGCCCGGGCACCGGAATCCTTGAACTGGTGACGCATTTCCCGCGCGGTGTATAACGGGTTGGTGTTGACCACGATCAACCCGGCGCGCAAAGCGCCGAACACGGCAATGGGGTAATGCAGGACGTTGGGCATCTGCACGGCGATGCGGTCACCTGGCACCAGGTCGGTGTGGGCTTGCAGGTAGCCGGCGAAAGCAGCGCTCTGGCGTTCCAGTTCGGCGTAAGTCAGGGTCACGCCCATGTTGCTGAACGCAGGGCGGTCAGCAAACTTCTTGCAGGAACGCTCGAACACCTCGATCACCGACTTGTAGGCACCCAGATCGATATCCAGGGGGACGCCGGCCGGGCGTTTGTCATTCCAGAAATCAGGTTGCATTGTTCTTGTCCTCTTTACCTGAATCTATCCGGGGCCGCATTTCTGTCATTTCTCCCTGATCCCTCAAAGGCAGAAAGCGAAAAGCGGAGCTTCACGGACACTAGCAGCTATGGCGATTCAGGCAAATATGCGCAAAGCCGTCATTGATCGCGTGAATCTTCCTGCCTTGCTGTGGGCTGATCAGACGCATGCAACGGGATGCGCTATACAATGCAACGACTCAGTACAAAGGAACCGCCATGATCCATGACACTTTCTGGCTGACCACGAGCGACCACAGCCGCCTATTCGTCAACCAGTGGCTACCCGACGGCAGTCTCAAGGCAATGATTCTGCTGGCCCATGGCATGGCCGAACACAGCGGCCGTTATGGAGCCCTTGCGCAAAAGCTCTGTGATCAGGGCTACGGCGTGTGTGCGCCGGACCTGCGTGGACATGGCAAAACTGCCGAAAACGGGACCCTGGGGCATTTCGCCGATGACGACGGCTGGTGCAAGGTCGTCAGCGACCTGGCGTGCCTCAACCAGCACATCGGCCAGCAGCACCCTGGCATACCGATCGTGCTGCTCGGTCACAGCATGGGCAGTTACATCGCCCAGGCCTATCTGCTGCACCACAGTGCCAGCCTGCACGGGGCCATCCTCAGCGGCTCGAACTTCCAGCCCGTGGCGCTTTATCGCGCGGCACGGCAAATCGCCCGTTTCGAACGCCTGCGCCAGGGCGGCAAAGGCCGCAGCGCATTGATCGAATGGCTGTCGTTCGGCTCGTTCAACAAAAAATTCAAACCGGCACGCACGCCGTTCGACTGGCTCAGCCGTGATCCGGCGCAGGTCGACCTGTACGTCAACGACCCGCTCTGCGGTTTCCGCTGCACCAATCAACTGTGGATCGATTTGCTCGGTGGCTTGCAGCAAATCAGCAAAGCGTCCAATCTCGCCCAGATTGACCCGGGCCTGCCGCTGCTGGTGATTGGCGGTGAATGTGATCCGGTGAGCGAAGGCAAACGTCTGAAGGATCTGGCCGACGCGTTGCGGGCGGCCGGCAGCCGGCACCTGCAACTGACCGTTTACCCGCAGGCACGGCACGAACTGTTCAACGAGAGCAACCGCGATGAAATCGTCGCCGATGTGCTGAACTGGATTGCCCAGGCCTTGAGCACCCCTCGGCCGCACCGATCCGAATAGATTTTTTGTGAATTATTTAATTCGTCACAGGAATTGAGACAGATGACCCAGGTTACCAACACCCCTTACGAAGCCCTTGAAGTGGGCCAGACCGCCAGCTTCAGCAAGACGGTCGAAGAGCGTGACATCCAGTTGTTCGCCGCGATGTCCGGCGATCACAACCCGGTGCACCTGGATGCCGAATACGCTGCCAGCACCATGTTCAAGGAGCGCATCGCCCATGGCATGTTCAGCGGTGCATTGATCAGCGCGGCGGTCGCCTGCGAATTGCCTGGACCGGGCACTATCTACATCGGCCAGCAAATGAGTTTTCAGAAACCGGTGAAGATCGGCGACACCCTGACCGTGCGCCTGGAGATTCTGGAAAAGCTGCCGAAATTTCGCGTGCGCATTGCTACTCGCGTGTTCAATCAGCGCGATGAACTGGTGGTGGATGGCGAAGCGGAAATCCTCGCGCCACGCAAGCAACAGAGCGTGACGCTGACGGAGCTGCCGGCGATCAGCATCGGCTGATTGACCAGTTAAAAAACAATGTGGGAGCGAGCTTGCTCGCGATAGCGCCAGATCAGTCAACATCAATGTTGAATGTCAGGCCCTCATCGCGAGCAAGCTCGCTCCCACAGTTGTTTCAGCCAGGCTTATGAACGCGCACGCGCCTGGTTACGCAGGGCCTTGACCTGATCGTGATTGCGTTGCACGCCATGGTACTGGCGCTCAACCAGGTCACGAATGCCCACCAGGTTGTGCTTGTTGATTTTCTCCATGGCATCCCGATAAGCCTTCAACGCATGGTCTTCACCGCGTTCGGCTTCATTGAGCACGGCCTCCTCGCCTTTGCCGGTGAACATCGACTTCACGTCGACCCAACGACGGTGCAGGTCACCGCTGACACTGGTGGAGGTTTCCGGATCGCCACCCATCGAACGCACCGCGGACTGCAACTCCGCAGCGGCCGTCGCACAATCGGTCGAACGATTGATAAACAGGGTTTTGAGTTCAGGGTGCTTGATGTCTTCAGCGCAAGTCTTGAACCCGGCCTGACCGTCCTTGCTGGTTTCAATCAGGTCATTGAGTACAGAAATCGCTTCTTTATTCATGTCAGTCATTTTTCAATTCCTTCGGTGGATGAAAGATGCAATGAGTACTGCACCCTGCATGCCAGCTCGGAATCGTTTAACTATTCGTTATTTTTCAAACAGTTATCCATTCTCAAAAAATCTGTATCCGTTTTATTTGCATGATCTGTCATTTGGCCTGCATGCAGAATGCCTGTATTTTCCAGACTGACTGAATCAAGACGACCGATCGATGAATCCTGAAAAGCTCGAACTGCTGATCACCCGTGAAATGCCCTTCGGCAAATACAAGGGTCGAATCATTGCCGACCTGCCCGGCCCTTACCTGAACTGGTTCGCCCGGGAGGGTTTCCCTCACGGCGAATTGGGCGGCCTGCTGGCCCTGATGCAGGAAATCGATCACAACGGTTTGTCGGACTTGCTCGAACCGCTGCGCGCCAAACACGGCAAACCGGCCCCGCGTCACTGAATCACCTACCGAGCACCCTCATGCCTGACAACACCCGCCGCGCCCGTGATGAAGCCTTCTGGCAAACCTTTGCCGACCGCTACGATGTCGAACCCGGCCCGCTCAACCTGGAGAACGGTTACTTCGGACGCATGTCGCGCACGGTCGTCGAGGAGTACCAACGCAACATCGAGCTGATCAATCGCAGCAATTCGGTGTACGTGCGCCAGCGCTTCGAACAGGGCGACAGCCTGAAGATCCGCGCGCAACTGGCCAGGTTGACAGGCGTCCCCGGCGACAGCATCGCCCTTACACGCAACGCATCGGAAGGTTTGCAGTCGCTGATCCGCAACTACAACCGGCTGCAGCCCGGCGATCAGGTACTGGTTTGCGATCTGGAATACGACACGGTCAAAGGCGCCATGCGCTGGCTGGCGCGTAATCGCGGCGTGGAAGTGATCGAAATCGAGCATGCACACCCGGCCACCTTCGACAGCCTGCTGAACACCTACCGCGAAACCTTCGCCCGGCACCCACGGCTGAAGTTGATGGCCCTGACCCACGTCACCCATCGCACGGGCCTGGTGATGCCGGTGCAGGCGATTGCGGCCGCGGCAAAGGAACAGGGCATTGACGTCATCCTTGACGGTGCCCATGCCCTCGGCCAACTCGAGTTTGACCTGACCGAACTGGGTATCGCCTTCGCCGGCTACAACCTGCACAAGTGGATCGGCGCACCGCTGACGCTCGGCTATATCTACATCGCCCCCGAACGCCTGGCAGACATCGACCCGGACATGGGCGAGATGCATTTCCCGCTCACCGACATCCGCGCCCGGACCTCGTACAGCACCCCCAACATTCCGGCGCTGCTGACCCTGCCGCTGGTGCTCGAAGAACATTGGGCGATGGGAGGGGCCGCGGCCAAGGGCTCGCGCCTCAATTACCTGCGCAACCTGTGGGTGCGCGAAGTTCGCGAACTTCCGGGCATCGAGGTGTTGACCCCGGATGATCCACGGCTGTATTGCGGTATCACCTCGATGCGCTTTACCCAACAGGCCGATCAACAGGTGATGGTCGAAAGGCTGCTCAACGATTACAACCTGTTCACCGTGGTGCGCAGTGGCGCGGCTTGCGGGCCGTGCATCCGCGTGACACCGGGATTGACCAGCACTGCCGACCATATGCAGCAGTTGATCATCGCGCTGAAAGAACTGCGCTGAACACTCACCATTGTGGGAGCGGGCTTGCTCGCGATGGTCGTGAACGATAACGGGTGAAACCTGATGCCCAGTGTCGCCCTCGGGTTTTTCGCGAGCAGGCTCGCTCCTACAAGGGTTGGCACCGAACCTGTGGGAGCGGGCTTGCTCGCTCCCACAGGGGGTATGAGCCGATCCAGGCCATTTTTTTCAGGCAAAAAAAAACGGTGCACCGACCAAGCGCACCGTAAAGCCGTAGAACACACAACGAAGTGTAGGGTGAAGCGATCAGTCCAGCAGCGCCAGGGCCTCGGCGGTGCATTCCTGAATGCGGGCCCAGTCGCCGTTCTTGATCCACTCCGGATCAAGCATCCAGCTACCGCCCACGCACATGACGTTTTTCAGCGCCATGTAGCTCTTGATGTTGGCAGGGCCCACGCCGCCGGTCGGGCAGAATTTCACTTCGCCGAACGGGCCGCCCAATGCCTTGATGGCTGCAACACCGCCGCTGACTTCGGCCGGGAACAGCTTGAAGCGGCGGTAACCCAGGCCGTAGCCTTCCATGATGCCCGAGGCATTGCTGATGCCTGGCAACAGTGGAATCGGGCTGGCGACGCTGGCTTCCAGCAAGTCGCGGGTGATGCCCGGCGTGACGATGAACTGCGAACCCGCCGCTTCCGCCGCTGCCAGCATGTGGCGATCCAGCACGGTGCCGGCACCGGTCACCAGCTCCGGACGCTGCTCGCGCAGAATCTGGATGGCCTTGAGGCCGAATTGCGAACGCAGGGTCACTTCCAGGGCTGTCAGGCCACCGGCCGCGAGCGCGTCGGCCAGCGGCAGGACGTCCTGCTCGCGGGCGATGGTGATCACCGGCAGGATCCGCGCTTTCGCGCAGAGGCTGTCGATCAGGGCAACTTTGTCCGCCATGGAAACGGTCGGGGATGGGTTTGTCATAGCGGCTGTTCCTTGGCTCATGGGCACCAGAAAATCTCTAACGTGGGTTGCAGAAATGCGCGCACCGGCATTGCGGCGACATCGTCGCCGGCCAGTGCGGTACTCAGGGTGGTCAGCTTGGACTGACCGGAAATCGATAGAACCTTGTGCTTGGCCGAGGCCAGCAGCGCGCGGCTCATGGTCAGGCGCTGATGCGGCACGGTCGGCGCCAGCATCGGCCAGCAACGACGGACGCCATCGGCCTGCAATGCCTCGGCAAGGTTCGGGCTGTTGGGGAACAGTGACGCGGTGTGGCCGTCATCGCCCATACCGAGGATCAGCACATCGATCACCGGCAGTTCGGACAGCAAGCGGTCGGCCTGCTCCGCCGCCTGTTCAAGGTTGGCGCTGGCGCTGTACAGGCTCAGGAACTGCGCCTTGGCCGCAGGCCCTTGCAACAGATAACGCTTGATCAGGCCCGCGTTGCTGTCGGCGTGTTCCACCGGCACCCAACGCTCGTCGGCCAGGCTGACCACCACGTTCGACCAGTCCAGCGACTGCTTGGCCAGGTGCTGGAAAAACGCCACCGGACTGCGGCCACCGGAAACCACCAGGGTCGCAGTGCCCTGGGTGTCGATCGCGTCGCTCAATTGCTTGGCCACATTCAGTGCCAGGCTTTCAGCCAGCAACACCGGGCTCTTGAACGCATGGGCGCTGACGCCCTGCGGCAGTTTCAGTTTAGATATCGCCATACCACGACCTCCCGTCCCGCGTGATCAGAGCAATGGAGCTCATCGGCCCCCAGGACCCGGCCGCGTACGGCTTGGGCGCATCACCGGATTTTTTCCACCCGGCGATCAACTGGTCACACCACTTCCACGCGGCTTCGATTTCATCTTTACGGACAAACAGGTTCTGATTGCCGCGCATCACTTCCAGTAACAACCGCTCGTAGGCATCGGGAATCCGTGCGCTGCTCCAGGTGTCGGAAAAATTCAGCTGCAACGGACCGCTGCGCAGCTGCATGCCTTTGTCCAGGCCTTGGTCTTTGGTCATCACGCGCAAGGAAATGCCTTCGTCCGGTTGCAGGCGGATAATCAGCTTGTTGCTGATTTGCAGGCGCTGCTCGGGAGCGAAGATGTAGTGCGACGGTTCCTTGAAGTGGATGACGATCTGCGACAGCTTCTGCGGCATGCGCTTGCCGGTACGCAAGTAAAACGGCACGCCGGCCCAGCGCCAGTTGCGGATGTCGGCACGCAGGGCGACGAAGGTCTCGGTATCGCTCTGGGTGTTGGAATTGGGTTCTTCCAGGTACCCCGGCACCGCTTTGCCTTCGCTGTAGCCGGCGATGTACTGACCGCGCACCACCTGGGTGGTCAGGCCTTCCGGGCTGATCGGCGCCAGGGCCTTGAGCACCTTGACCTTCTCGTCACGGATGCTGTCGGCGGACAGGTCGGCCGGCGGGTCCATGGCGATGAGGCAGAGCAGTTGCAGCAGGTGGTTCTGGATCATGTCGCGCAGCTGGCCGGCCTTGTCGAAGTAACCCCAGCGGCCTTCGATGCCGACCTTCTCGGCCACGGTGATTTCCACGTGGGAGATGTAATTCTGGTTCCACTGGGTTTCGAACAGGCTGTTGGCGAAACGCAGGGCGATCAGGTTCTGGACGGTCTCTTTGCCCAGGTAGTGGTCGATGCGGTAGGTGCGGTTCTCCGGGAAGAACTGCGCCACGGCGTCGTTGACCTTGCGCGAGGATTCCAGGTCCGAACCGATGGGCTTTTCCAGCACCACACGGGTGTTTTGCGCCAGGCCGACCTTGGCCAGGTTCTCGCAGATCGCGCCGTAGACGGCGGCCGGCGTGGCGAAGTAGGCGATGACCCGTTGCGTGGTACCGGCCACTTCGGCCAGGGCCACATAATCTTCGGACTTGAGGAAGTCGACGTGCAGGTAGCTCAGGCGCGCCAGAAAACGCTCGACCACGGCTTCGTCCAGCTCTTTGGCACCGACATAGCGGCGCAGCTCGGAGGCGATGAACGTCAGGTGTTCCTGCTCGCTGCCCGGCTCACGGGCCAGCGCGATGATTCGCGTGTCCTCGTGCAACAGGCCGGCGCCGTCGAGTTGATAAAGGGCAGGAAACAGCTTGCGCAAGGCCAGATCGCCAAGGGCGCCGAACAAGGCAAAGGTGCACGGTTCAACCGTAATCGAGAGCATGATGTTTGTTCTTTTATCAAGTTAAGCTACAAATACCTTTTTTCAAGGCATCACTCAAGGGAAAATGTAGTAATAACCACAACATTTTCGCAAAATACAGATTCCGAGTGGTGGTCGGTCTGAGCCATCAGTAGGATAGGCCACCGTCACGGGCCTCACCAAAGGCCCTTTTTGCATTAGCCGTGCGCTTATCGGCGCCGGTGAATCAAGGATACTTATATGGACCGCGTGCGAAATTTACTGGAGCAAATCCAGAATCGCCTTGAAGAGCTGAACAAGGCCGAGCGCAAAGTCGCCGAGGTGATCCTGCTCAACCCGCAGCAGGCCACCCGCTTCAGCATCGCCGCCCTCGCCCAGGCCGCCTCGGTCAGCGAACCGACGGTCAACCGTTTCTGCCGTTCGTTCGGCGTCAGCGGCTACCCCGAACTCAAGCTGCAACTGGCCCAGAGCCTGGCCAGTGGCGCCGCGTACGTCAGCCGCGCGGTGGAGGCCGATGACAATCCGGAGGCCTATACCCAGAAGATCTTCGGCAGCGCCATCGCCTCGCTGGACAGCGCCTGCCAGGCACTGGACCCGAACCTGATCAGCCGCGCCGTCGACCTGCTGATCCAGGCCCGGCAGATCCACTTCTTCGGCCTCGGCGCCTCGGCTCCGGTGGCACTGGACGCGCAGCACAAGTTCTTCCGCTTCAACCTCGCCGTCACCGCCCACGCCGACGTGCTGATGCAGCGCATGATTGCCTCGGTGGCCCATACCGGCGAACTGTTCGTGATCATTTCCTACACCGGGCGCACCCGCGAACTGGTGGAAGTGGCGCGTATCGCCCGGGAAAACGGCGCTTCCGTGCTGGGCCTGACCGCCGAGAACTCGCCGCTGGCCAAGGCCAGCACCCTGAGCCTGAACATTCCGCTGCCGGAAGACACCGACATCTACATGCCGATGACGTCGCGGATCATCCAACTGACCGTGCTGGACGTACTCGCCACGGGCATGACGTTGCGCCGGGGCGTGGATTTCCAGCCGCATTTGCGCAAGATCAAGGAGAGCCTGAATGCCAGTCGGTATCCCGTTGGGGATGAGTTTAATTAATCCAGCATCTCCATCGCCCTGAATGGCCTCATCGCGAGCAAGCTCGCTCCCACAGGGGAATGCATTCCAAATGTGGGAGCGAGCTTGCTCGCTATGGCGGTATACGGAGCACCACAGATGCTGAACTAAACCCCCACCCGCGCCTGCAAACTCAAATGCGCCCGCTCCCCAGGCTTCAGGCACAGGCTGTCCGTCCCGCCACTCGCTGCCTCTACACAAACAAATTCGGATATCTCGTTCCAGGTCACGCCGAGCAACGGCCGCGAACCGGGATGCCACACCACCGTGTCGGCCGTTTCGCCCGTGTCGATGCACAACGCCCGCTGCCAGGCGTGGTCATTGAGCTGCAATTCGCCGTCATGCTGGAACACCCGTTGGCAACCGCCGTCCACGCGCAACTCGCCTTCCTGCTGACAAACCTGTCGGCTCAACTGGTCATAACCCTGCGCGCCTTCGAGCCCAGACAGCGCTATCTCACTGACATCGCCAATACGCCAGTAAGCATGCAAAGCCTGGCTCATCTGGCACGGCATGTCGTCCTGATGCTCGGTGCTCAGGCGCAAGTCCATGCGCTCACCCAGGTGCGCGTGCAGGTCCACCTGCCAGTCGCACAACTTCAGCTGCCAGTGCAACCGCACGCCTTCGTCGTCACTGCTGCTGTCGAGCAGCTTCCAGTCGAGCAGTCGCGCCCATCCATGGGACGGCCAGGCGTTTTCGCTCGGATGCCGGCCATACCAGGGCCAACACACCGGCACACCACCCCGAATGGCCCCGACCTGCGGCCACTTTGCCGCACACCACAGCCAGGGCTTTTGCCCCTTGGGCTGGAAGTGCAGCAACTGCGCGCCCTGCCGACTGAACACCGCCTGACACAGCGGATGATCGATCACCAGCACGTCGCGCATCTGATAGCGCTCCCACGCGAACACCGGACGTTCGCGCAAGGATTTGAAGAAGCGTTGTAGCGGATGCTCAAGCATGTGCCACGGTCCTGAAAAACATGGGTGTACTCATCTCTCCAAACGGCCTGTGCTTATTTTTGTGGCGAGGGAGCTTGCTCCCGTTGGACTGCGCAGCAGTCCCTTTTTTGGGGGTGCTTCGCACCTCAGCGGGAGCAAGCTCCCTCGCCACAAAAGCAATCAACCAAAGTCCAGTCAGCCCTCGCAAAAAAAAGCGGACAGCCATGGCTGTCCGCAAATATGCGCACATGGAGAGAAGCTTATCGCAGACGCGTTAGAACACCGACTGAATTTTCAGGCCGGCCACCAGCGCGTTGTCGACTTCATCCACACCACCCGGGTGAGTGACGTATTGCAGGTTGGGACGTACGGTCAGCCAGTTGGTCACGTGGAAGCCGTAGTTGATCTCGTAGTTGTATTCGGTTTCACGAATGGGCGAGAACAGCGGATTGTCGTATTCCGAAACGCCATTGGCCGCGTTGGTCAGCTCGGCGTTTTTCTTCACGTCATCGTTGACATGGATACGGGCGAAACCGATGCCCACGTCATCCTTCGGACGTGCGTCGAACGGGCCCTTGTACACGAACATCAACGACTGGTAGTTGTCGATGAAGTTGGTGTCCTTGTCGTGGAAGGTGGCGTTGGCCGCGATGTTCAGGCCACGGGAAGCATCGCCGTTGTGGCTGGTGAGTTGCTGCTGCGCGACGAACCAGTAGCCGTGCTTGCTATCGTGGACACGATAAGGATTGCCAGTGGTCGCGGCATCCTGGCCGTTGTCGTCCTTGAGAACGTCGTCGGCATTGGCTGTGCTTTTGTAGTAACCGACACGGTATTCGCCCGGCAGGTTGTTGACCTTCGGCGACCAGACCAGCTCGACCGGCAACACGGTGCCTTCAGTACCACTGCCGCTGAGCTTGAAGCCGTTACCGTGTTCCAGTTGCGTCGGGTTCTGGTTGTACGCACCGATCTGAGCATAAAGCTCGTCATTGATGTGGTACTTCACTCGGATCGCTGCCTGGCTGACCGGCCAGTTGTACCAGATGTTGGTGGCCCAGTTACCGACCTGGGATCCGCAGAACGCCAGGTTCTGGAATTCGCACGGGAAGGTGTTGAAGTCTTCACCTTCACCGAAGTAACCGGCCTTGACGTCCAGCTTGTTGTCGAAGAACTGGTGCTGAATCCACAACTGGGTCAGACGCACCATGTGGCCACGACCGTAGACTTCCTGGGAGGAACTCAAGGTGCCGGCACGCGGGTCGCCGATACGGTCGTTGGAGATGTTCTCGCCGTTACGGTTGGTGAGCTGGATCTTGGCCTGGGTGTTGTCCCAGCCGAAGAGTTTTTCCAGGTCCAGCGCCGCGCCCAGGCCGAACTGGTCGGCGTAGCGCGCGGTCTTGTCATCGTTGAAGCCGCCATGCAGGTTGCCGCCGACTTCACCGACGTAGTCCATCTTGATGTCGATGCCTTGCTCGATCAGCTTGGTACGCTCGCCACCCCAATCGCCCGTCATCCATTTGGAGTCGGAGCTGAACGCTTCATCGGCCATCGCATTGCCGGCCAGAACCAGTGCTGCCGCTGCTGACACCTGGCAGATCAACCGGGCCTTGTTCTTCATCTTCATCCCTACATCCTCGTTTTATTGTTATTAACTTTTCTTTTTTTTAACGCGGTTACATCCGGTGCAATGCGCGACAGGCCGTGCATTGCGAATCCCCCCCTGTAGGAGCGAGCTTGCTCGCGAGAAACCTGAGAACACCGTGGGGTGTCAGGTTTCCAGTGTCATCGTTGACGTCCATCGCGAGCAGGCTCGCTCCTACAGGTTTGTTCTTCAGCGGCCTTTGAATTGGGCGACGTTGGCGCTGTGCGCTTCGGTTTTTGGCACGCCGGCCACCCCCAGGCGCTCCCCTGTCCTGGCATCGAACAGCAGCACTTTCGCCGGGTCGAATTGCAGGGTCAGGGTCTCGCCCACCGCAGGCGCCACGTCCGGCGCCAGGCGGCAGCAGACCTTGGTGTCATTGAGGTTGACGAAGACCAGGGTGTCCGGCCCGGTCGGTTCGGTGACCTGGACTTCGGCACGAATGGTCGGCAAACCGTTCGCTTCGCCGTTGGCCAGGATGATCTGTTCTGGGCGCATGCCGAGGATCACTTCGCGGTCTTCGAGACCTGCGTCCTGCATGCCCAGCGGCAGCTCGCAACGGGCCTGGCCGCTGTCGAGCAGCGCCAGCAGGCGACCGTCCTTGCGCTGCAGGCGCAGCGGGATGAAGTTCATCGGCGGCGAACCGATGAAGCTCGCCACGAACAGGTTGGCCGGGTTGTTGTAGATGTCCTTCGGCGTACCGAACTGCTGGATGATCCCGTCCTTCATCACCGCCACCTTGTCACCCAGGGTCATGGCTTCGATCTGGTCGTGGGTCACGTAGACCGTGGTGGTTTTCAGGCGCTGGTGCATCAGTTTCATTTCGGTGCGCATCTCGACCCGCAGCTTGGCGTCGAGGTTGGACAGCGGTTCGTCGAACAGATAAATCTTCGGCCGCCGCGCCAGGGCACGGCCCATCGCCACGCGCTGCTGCTGACCACCGGAGAGCTGGCCGGGCTTGCGGCTGAGCAAGTGTTCGATCTGCAACAGCTTGGAAACCCGGGCGACTTCTTCGTCGATTTCCGCGGTCGGCATTTTGCGGATCTTCAGGCCGAAGGCGATGTTGTCGCGCACGCTCATGGTCGGGTACAGCGCGTAGGACTGGAACACCATGGCGATGTCACGATCCTTGGGGCTCATGCCGCTGATGTCGGCGTCGTCCACCAGGATCGCGCCGCCGCTGATGGTTTCCAGGCCGGCGATGCAGTTCATCAGCGTGGATTTACCACAGCCCGACGGGCCGACCAGGATCAGGAACTCACCGTCATCGATTTTCAGTTCGATGTTTTTCAGGGTGTCCGGCAAGCCGGGGCCGTAGGTCTTGTTGACGTTGCGTAATTCGAGAGTTGCCATCTTTCTACCCCTTGACCGCGCCGGACGTCAGCCCACGCAGGAAATACTTGCCAGCGAATATGTAGACCAGCAGTGTCGGCAGCCCGGCGATCATCGCGGCGGCCATATCAACGTTGTATTCCTTGGCCCCGGTGCTGGTGTTGACCAGGTTGTTCAGGGCCACGGTAATTGGCTGGGCATCGCCGCTGGCGAAGACCACGCCGAACAGGAAGTCGTTCCAGATCTGGGTGAACTGCCAGATCAGGCAGACCATCACGATCGGGATCGACATCGGCAGCAGGATTTTCAGGAAGATCGTGAAGAAGCCCGCGCCATCGAGCCTTGCGGCCTTGACCAGCGCATCCGGAATGCTCACGTAGTAGTTGCGGAAGAACAGCGTGGTGAACGCCAGGCCGTAGACCACGTGCACCAGCACCAGGCCGGTGGTGGTGTTGGCCAGGCCGAATTTGCCGAGGGTGAACGAGGCCGGCAGCAGCACGGTCTGGAACGGCAGGAAGCAGCCGAACAGCAACAGGCCGAAGAACAACTGCGAGCCACGGAAGCGCCACATCGACAGCACGTAGCCGTTCATTGCCCCAATGAAAGTCGAGATCAGCACCGCCGGCACGGTGATTTTCACCGAGTTCCAGAAGTAGCCGCCGACCACGTCCCAGGCCTTGATCCAGCCGATGCCGTCGATCACGGTCGGCCAGCTCAGCAGGTTGCCGGTGCGGATGTCTTCCGGGGATTTGAAGCTGGTCAGCAGCATCACCACCAGCGGGATCAGGTACACCGCCGCTGCCAACAGCAGGGTGGCGTAGATCGCGATGCGGCTGAAACTGATGCCCGATTTTCCGAGTTGATTAGTCATGGCGTTTGCCTCGCAGCTCGGAGTACAGGTACGGCACGAGGATGGTCAGCACGGCGCCAAGCATCAGCATGGCGCTGGCCGAACCGATGCCCATCTGGCC
The DNA here is from genome assembly GCF_000282295.1 of Pseudomonas sp. GM33. Classification (NCBI taxonomy): domain Bacteria; kingdom Pseudomonadati; phylum Pseudomonadota; class Gammaproteobacteria; order Pseudomonadales; family Pseudomonadaceae; genus Pseudomonas; species Pseudomonas sp. GM33. Next base: position 21,563 of record NZ_AKJO01000081.1, on the reverse strand, counting down.
ACGGCTGAAAGTGAAGGAATACATGAACATCGCCGGCAGGTCGGATGAATAACCCGGGCCGCCCGCAGTCATCGCCGCGACCAGGTCGAAGCTCTTGATCGCGATGTGCGCCAGGATCATGAAGGCACTGAAGAACACCGGACGCAGGCTCGGCAGGACGATCTTCAGGTAGATGGTCGGCAGGCTCGCACCATCGACTTGCGCGGCGCGGATGATCGATTGATCGACACCGCGCAGGCCGGCCAGGAACATCGCCATGACAAACCCGGAGGCTTGCCACACGGCGGCGATCACCAGGCAGTAGACGACACGATCCTGATCCACCAGCCAGTCGAGACGAAAGCCTTCCCAGCCCCAGTCACGCAGCATCTTGTCCAGGCCCAGGCCAGGGTTGAGCAGCCATTTCCAGGCGGTACCGGTGACGATCATCGACAGCGCCATCGGGTACAGGTAGACGGTGCGGATGAAGCCTTCCTTGCGAATGCGCTGGTCCAGCAGCACAGCGAGGAACACGCCCAGCACCAGGCTGATGCCGATGAACATGCCGCCGAACACCGCGAGGTTCTTGCTCGCGACCCACCAGCGGTCGTTGTCCATCAGGCGCATGTATTGCTGCAGGCCGACCCACTTGTAGCTCGGCATGAAGCTGGAATTGGTGAAGGACAGAATGAACGTCCAGATGATGTAACCGTAGAAGCCAACCAACACGATCAGCATGCTCGGCGCGAGTACCAATTTGGGTAGCCAGCGTTGCAGCGCATCGAACGGTGAGGCTTTGCTGAAAACCGCCACAGAGCTCATCGGGATAATCCAGGTTTAGAGAAATGAATCGACACGGTGATCCCTTGTGGGAGCGGCGGTTCGGCGCTCCGACTTGCTCGCGAAAGCAGTGTGTCAATCGACATTAATGTTGAATGTCAGTCCGCATTCGCGAGCAAGCCCGCTCCCACATGGGGTCAGGCTGTGTCAGGGATTACTGGGCGGCTTTGACAGCCGAGGCCAGTTGGGCGCTGGCCTTGGCCGGGTCAGCGTTCTTGTCGTTCATGAAGTTGGTGACCACGTCGAAGATCGCGCCCTGCACGGCCAGGGAGGTGGCCATGTTGTGCGCCATGCTCGGTTGCAGGCCGCCGGTCTTGTCGTCCGCGATGAAGTCCTTCGCCGACTTCTGGGCGCACTCGTCGAAGCCGAGCTTGTCCATTTCGTTCAGCATGTCGTTACGCACAGGGATCGAACCCTTGTTCATGCTGAAGACTTTCTGGAAGTCGGTGCCCAATGCGACCTTGGCCAGGTCTTGCTGAGCGGCGATATCGCCCTTGCGATCAGCCTTGAGCTTGAACACCGCCAGGGAGTCGATGTTGTAGGTGAAGGCTTTTTCAGTGCCCGGGAACGCTACGCACAGGTAGTCCTTGCCCGCGACTTTCTTGGCCGCGGTCCACTCGCTTTTCGCCCAGTCGCCCATCATCTGCATGCCGGCCTTGCCATTGATGACGTCGGCGGCGGCGATGTTCCAGTCACGACCGGCGCGATTCGGATCCATGTAGCCGGTGATCTTTTTCAGCTCGGCGAACGACTGGGTCATCTCCGGGCCGGACAGGGTTTTCTGGTCGAGGTCGACCAGGGCTTTCTTGTAACCGTCGGCGCCCATGACCGAGAGCACCACATCTTCGAACACGGTGCTGTCCTGCCAAGGCTGACCGCCGTGGGCGAGCGCAATGAAGCCTGCGGCCTTGAGCTTGTCGCCGGCGGCATAGAATTCTTCGAGGGTCGTCGGGGCTTTTTCGATCCCGGCTTTCTTGAACACTTGCGGGTTGATCCACAGCCAGTTGACGCGGTGGATGTTTACCGGCACGGCGACGTAATCGCCTTCGTACTTCACGGTGTCGGAGACTTTCTTCGACAGCAGGCCATCCCAGTTTTCCGCCTTGGAAACGTCTTTCAACGCGTCGGTGCTGAGCAGGCCGGTGCTGCCCCACTCCTGGATGTCGGGACCCTTGATCTGCGCAACGCCTGGCGGGTTGCCGGCTACGGCGCGACTCTTAAGTACGGTCATGGCCGTGGAACCGCCGCCACCGGCGACTGCGCCGTCCTTCCAAGTGAAGCCGTCTTTTTCGACTTGAGCCTTCAGGATATCGACCGCTGCTTTTTCACCACCGGAGGTCCACCAGTGAACGACTTCAACGGAACCTTTGGATTCGGCGGCCAGGACACTGAGGGGGAGCGCAGACAGGGAAGCGAGAGAAATGACAGTAGCGAGGCGAGAAATCGCATTCATCTAGGAGCACCTTTCTTGTTGTTATGCATGCAAGTCTGTTGCTTGCGCTGCATAAGATTCTAAACAGGGGATATCCCCTCGCAGGTAACGAAGGGATGCGCGAATGTCACCGCATGGTTACATAGAACCGCTCTGGGACACCTGCGCCAGCGCCGTGGCCATGCTCGGTGACAGCGCCAGGCGCGGAATCAGTACGGCTTGCCAGGCATGGTAAAGGTCAGGCTTGCCGGGCCAGATATCGGCACTCGGGCGGTTTTGCGGATCGAGTTCGTGATACCAGCTGCCATCACAGCGGTCGATGAAATGACTGTCACAGAATTCCCAGAACAGGCGATACCACTGCTCGTACTGCGCTTCACCCGTGCGCTTGATCAGCGCACTGGCGGTGGCACTGGCTTCGCAATGGGTCCAGTGCAGGCGATGGCGGACCACCGCTTTGTTGTCCCAGTCCAGGGTGTAGACAATCCCCGGCGCGCCATCGATGTTCCAGCCGTGACGACAGTTGTGCTCGAAGAGTTTTTGCGCGTCGGTGACCAGCCAGCCCGGCGTGAGCATCCCCGCGCTCACCCGCGAAGCTTCGAGGTGCAGCAACAGCCGTGCCCACTCGAAACCGTGGCCCGGGGTGGTGCCGTAGGGGCGAAAACCGTCCGCCGGATTGTCACGGTTGTAGTCCCGCAGTGGCTGCCAGTCGCGGTTGAAATGCTCGATCACCAGGTAATCGTTGGCAGCGGCGTGACCATGGATCACCCGCTCAACGATGCGCTGTGCACGGCACAACCAGCGGTTGTCTTCAGTGACATCGGCCAGGGCGAGGAAGGCTTCGGTGGCGTGCATGTTGCTGTTGGCGCCGCGATAGGCTTCCTCTTCACTCCAGTCGCGATTGAAGGATTCGCGCATCGCGCCTTCTTCTTCACTCCAGAACCAGGTGTCGATGATGTCGATGGCATCATCGAGCAAGGCTTGCGCACCGGGACGCTGTGCGACCACCGCAGAACTGGCGGCCAGCGCGACGAAGGCATGCAGGTAGGCGTTCTTGCCGGTGTTGCCGTCGCGATGTTCGGCAGTGGCGAACCAGCCGCCGTGAACCGCATCGCGCAACGGACCACGCAGGGCCGTAACACCGTGATCGACCAGCTCGGCAAAGCCTGGCAAACCCTGAATGTGGGCCATGGCGAAGCTGTGGGTCATGCGCGCGGTGTTCATGGTCTGGGCTTGTGCATCGGCCGGGAGGTGGCCCTTTTCGTCGAGGTTGCCGAAGCCTTCAGGGAGCCTGGAAGCCTTGGCAAAGCTCAACAGGCGCAGGCCTTCGGCGGCGAGCCATTGCTGGTGGGCAGGTGCGTTCAGCCAACTGCTGAAGGCTGGTTGGAGGGAGTCCATGGCGTACCTTTTTTGTTGTTATGACTGAGGGGCAGTCTAAACAACGGACGAAGGTCGGCTTGTAACGAAGGGGGTGGGTTATGTCACCAGGCTGTGACATTTATCTTGAGGGATGTGTTGAATCTTCTAACGCCTTCGCGAGCAAGCCCGCTCCCACAGGGGGGCTGCGTCGTATACAAATCCAATGTGGGAGCGAGCTTGCTCGCGATGAACGATAACGCGGTCTAACTAGTCAACGCTGCGTGGCAATTGCAGGGTCACCCGCAACCCGCCCTCACGCAGGTTTTGCAAGCTGACCTCACCACCATGGCTATGGGCAATGTTGCGGGCAATCCCCAGCCCCAACCCATACCCCTGCTGCTGCCCGGCCAGACGAAAATGCGGTTCGAACACCTGCTCCAGCCGCTGCTCCGGCACGCCGGGCCCTTCATCATCGACATGCAGGATGAACGCGCGGTCATCGTCATCGATGTGCAGGTGCGCGTTCTGCCCGTACTTCAACGCATTGTCGATCAGGTTGCCGATGCAGCGCTTGAGCGCCAGGGGTTTGCCTGGATACGCCGCCAGCGCCCGCCCCTGCTGGGTCACGCGACCATTGCCGTTGGGGGCCAGGTACGGTTCCACCAGACAGTCGAGCACATGATTGAGGTCCACCGGCTCGATGTTCTCGTGGATATCGGTGTCCTTCACGCATTGCAGCGCACCCTTGACCAGCAATTCGAGCTCGTCCAGATCGCGTCCGAACTTGGCTTGCAGCGTTTCGTCTTCGAGCAATTCAACGCGCAAGCGCAAACGGGTGATCGGCGTGCGCAAGTCGTGGGAAATCGCACTGAACAACTGGCTGCGCTCGGTCAGGTAACGGCTGATGCGCTCGCGCATGGTGTTGAAGGCACGCCCGACCTCGACCACTTCACTGCCACCGCCCTCGGCCACCGGTTCGACGTCGGCACCCAGCGACAGATCGCGCGCGGCCCGCGCCAGGCGCTTGAGCGGACGGCTCTGCCAGTGCACCAGCAGGCCGATGAACAACAGCAGAAAGCCGCTGGTCAGGACGATGAACCACACCTGCTGCGCCGGCAGGCCCTGCTCTTCAAGACTGGTGTAGGGCTCGGGCAGCAGCGAGGCGATGTACAGCCATTCACCCGGTGCCATCTGGATCTGCGTGACCAGCACCGGCGGGTTCACCGGTTCCAGGGTCAAGGCGTAGTGCGCCCAGGAGCGCGGCAACTCATCGAGCTTCAGGCCGCCATTGAAGATGCGCAGGTCTTCCGGGCTGACGAAGGTCACCGAGATGTCCGTGTCCTGGCCGAGGGACTGGCGCAGCACCTCGTCCACCGCCTTGAGCACCGCCTCTTTGCGCGGGGTGATGGGCAGCACTTCCATGCCCAGGGGTTTGTCGTTGAGCGTGACCACGAACCGGGTGCCGCCCATGCTGCGCAACTGATCGAGCACCAGGGGCCGAAACGCCACCGGCAACGAACGAAAATAACTGACACTGGCCGTCATCGAATGGGCCAGGCTGCGGGCGCTGGTGACCAGGCCCTCGAGCTGCGTGGCGCGCAGTTGCGACACCCAGATCACGCTCGACAGCGCCTGGGCGAACAGCACGGCCAACAAGGTCAACAGCAACATCCGCCCGAGCAGCGAACGCGGCATCGGCACCCTGGCGGCGAGCTTGCGCAACATCTCAGTGGCCATTGCCGGCAACCACATTGGCCGCCAGTTGGTAGCCGCTGCCGCGCACGGTGCGGATCAACCGTGGCGGTTTTTCCGTGTCGCGCAAGCGCTGGCGCAACCGGCTGACCGCCATGTCGACGATGCGATCCAGCGGCATCAGTTCACGGCCACGGGTCGCGTTGCCGATGGTGTCGCGGTCGAGGATTTCCTGCGGATGGTCGAGGAACAGTTTCAGCAGTGCGAAGTCGGCGCCCGAGAGAATCACCTCTTCGCCATCGATGTGAAACAGCCGATGGCTGACCATGTCCAGGCGCCAGTCATCGAAGGCCAGCACCTCACCGCCGTTACGCTCCTGACCGAACTGCGCGCGGCGCAGCAACGCCTTGATCCGCGCCTGCAACTCCCGTGGGCTGAACGGCTTGCCGAGGTAATCGTCGGCGCCGAGCTCCAGGCCGATGACCCGGTCGGCTTCGTCGGAACTGGCGGTGAGCATGATGATCGGCACCTGCGCCTGGCGCGGATGCTGGCGAATCCAGCGACACAGGCTGAAGCCGTCTTCGTCGGGCAGCATCACGTCAAGGATCACCAGGTCGGCCGGCGCCTCGTTCAGCGCCTGGCGAAAACCGGCGCCATCGGCAGTGGCACGCACCTGGAACCCGGCGCGAGTCAGGTAGGTGTCCAGCAACTCGCGTATCTCTTGATCGTCATCGACCAACAAAATCGACTTGTTGACTGAGCTCACAGGAAGGCGTCCTTGTTGTTTGAATTGGGCGGATTATGCCTGATGCACCATTTTTACAAACACCACAAAACCACTGTAGGAGCGAGCCTGCTCGCGATGGACTTGAAGGCACCGCGTGCATTCAGAATGCCCGCGTTATCGTTGACGTCCATCGCGAGCAGGCTCGCTCCTACAGGTAATCGGGTTTCAAGCTGGGTTTGATTGCTCCAGCGCCACACCCGCCCCCATCAAGCCCGAATACGGCGCCGTCACCAGCCACACCGGAATCCCCTTGAAGTAATCGCTCATGCACCCCTTGTCGGCGAAGCAGCGGGCGAAACCGCTTTCGAGGAAGAAATCGGCAAACCGTGGAATCACTCCGCCAACGATGTACACGCCACCGCGTCCACCGCTGGTCAGCACGTTGTTGCCCGCCACGCGACCGAGCCAGCAGCAGAACTGCTCAAGCACTTCCACGGCAATCGGGTCGCCCGCCAGCCCGGCGGCGGTGATGGCTTCCGGCGTGTCGAGCACCGGCGTGTGCCCGTCCACGGCACAGATCGCCCGGTAGACGCGCGGCAAGCCGCCACCGCTCAACGCGGTTTCAGCGCTAACGTGACCGATCTCGTTGAAAATGTGCTGCCAGAGTTGGGTTTCACGCGGGCTGCTCAAAGGCAGGTCGACGTGACCGCCCTCCCCTGGCAACGCAGCAAACCGGCCCTCGCCCAGATCGAGCAAGGTGCCGACGCCCAGGCCGGTGCCCGGGCCAATCACCACGGCCGGGCGCAACGGTTCCGCCGTGCCTTCGCAGACCACGCGGAATTCGCCGGGCTGCAAACGGGTCATGCCCAGGGCCATGGCCGAGAAGTCGTTGACGAGCAACAGTTGATCCACCTGCAAGGTCTGGCAGAAACCCTTGCGGCTCAGACGCCAGTGATTGTTGGTGAACTTGAACTCATCGCCACTGACGGGACCGGCCACCGACAGACACACCGAACCGATCGAACCCGGCGCCAGCCCCAGACCGTTGAGGTAGAGGCTGATCGCTTCTTCCGGGCTGGGGAAATCCGCCGTTGCCAGCACCTGGACCGATTCCAGTTGCTGGTTTTTCCACAACGCGAAACGTGCGTTGGTCCCACCGATGTCACCGACCAAAGCCAGTTTCAATTAAGCGTCTCCAGGGCAGAAGTAAAGGCGCTGGCGCCCTGCTCCGCCGAGCTGAAGGCCATGCGCATGAAACCAAACAGTTCGCGACCGGTGCCGATGTTGTTGCCCAACAGGCCCTTGGCCGGCGTGCGCGCTGCGAATTCTTCGGCGTCCACCTTAAGCTCCAGGGTGCCTTTGACGCCATCGACGCGGATGATATCGCCCTCTTGCACCCGCGCCAAAGCGCCGCCGACATAAGCTTCGGGGCTGACGTGAATGGCCGCCGGGATTTTCCCCGACGCACCGGACATGCGTCCGTCAGTCACCAGCGCCACCTTGAAGCCGCGGTCCTGCAATACGCCGAGGAACGGCGTCATCTTGTGCAGCTCGGGCATGCCGTTGGAGCGCGGCCCCTGGAAGCGCATCACCGCGACAAAATCCTTCTCCAGCAAACCGGCCTTGAATGCATCGGCCAGGTCCTGCTGATCCTGGAACACCATAGCCGGCGCTTCGACGATCTGGTTTTCCACGGCGACGGCGGAGACTTTCATCACCCCGCGACCGAGGTTGCCTTCCATCACCCGCAGGCCACCTTCGGCCGAGAATGCACGGGCGACCGGACGCAGGATGCTTTCATCGAGGCTGTCGGTCACGCCTTCGCGCCACACCAGCTCGCCGTTGTCGAGGAACGGCTCCTGGGTATAGCGGCTCAGGCCATGGCCCATCACGGTGTTGACGTTTTCGTGGAGCAGCCCGGCTTCCAGCAGTTCGCGGATCAGGAACGACATGCCACCCGCAGCCTGGAAGTGGTTGATGTCGGCCTTGCCGTTCGGGTAGACGTGGCTCAGGGTCGGCACCACCTCGGAGAGGTCGGCCATGTCTTGCCAGGTCAGTTGAATGCCCGCCGCCATGGCGATGGCCGGCATGTGCAGGGTGTGGTTGGTCGAGCCGCCGGTGGCGTGCAGCGCGACAATCGAGTTGACCAGCGAACGCTCGTCGACGATTTCGCCGATCGGCATAAAGTCGCCGTTCTGCTTGGTCAGGCGCGTGACCTGGTGCGCGGCTTCGCGGGTCAGGGCGTCACGCAATGGCGTGTTCGGGTTGACGAAGGACGCGCCCGGAAGATGCAGGCCCATGACTTCCATCAGCAACTGGTTGGTGTTGGCGGTGCCGTAGAAGGTGCAGGTGCCAGGGCTGTGGTAGGACTTCATCTCCGATTCCAGCAGCTCTTCGCGGGTCGCCTTGCCTTCGGCGTATTTCTGCCGCACGTCGGCTTTCTGCTTGTTGGAAATGCCCGAGACCATCGGCCCGCCCGGCACGAAGATCATCGGCAGATGGCCGAAGCGCAGCGCGCCCATCATCAGGCCCGGCACGATCTTGTCGCAGATACCGAGCAGCAGCGCGCCGTCGAACATGTTGTGGGACAGCGCCACGGCGGTGGACAACGCGATCACTTCGCGGCTCGGCAGGCTCAGCTCCATGCCCGGCTCGCCCTGGGTCACGCCATCGCACATGGCCGGGGTGCCACCGGCGAACTGACCGACGGAGCCGATTTCGCGCAGGGCCTTTTTGATCAGCTCCGGAAAGACTTCGTACGGCTGGTGCGCCGAGAGCATGTCGTTATATGACGAAACAATCGCGATGTTCGCGGCGTTCATCATCCGCAGGCTGTGCTTGTCGTCGCTGCCGCAACCGGCCACGCCATGGGCGAAGTTGGCGCATTGCAGCTTGCCGCGCATCGGACCGTCGCTGGCCGCACCGCGAATCAATGCAAGGTAAGCCTCACGCGTGGCGCGACTGCGGGCGATAAGCCGTTCGGTGACCTCAAGGACGCGGGGATGCATGTGTAGAACTCCAGGCTAACGGATGTGGCGACCTGATTGTCTATGCTGATCAAAGGCCGGTGTCGATGGGATGACAGACGGTTTTCTTGATCGGTTGGACCAGTTGATTCAGGTCACTCGTTGTAGATTGAACAAAATATTGCCATCAAAAAGGCTTGTTTTCTATTTTTTTGCGAATAATCTTGTAATTCCAACAACAAAACGACGGTAGCGCCGCACTATGACTCTTCGAATCGCAATCAATGGTTTTGGCCGCATCGGCCGTAATGTCCTGCGCGCACTCTATACCCAGGGCTACCGTCAGGATCTGCAGATCGTCGCCATCAACGACCTGGGCGACAGCGCGATCAATGCTCATCTACTCAAGTACGACACCGTTCACGGCACGTTCGATGCCGATGTTCAGCACGACCAGGAGAGCCTGACGGTCAACGGCGACCGCATTTCGGTCAGTGCCATCCGCAACCCGGCCGATCTGCCCTGGGCTGCGGAAAAGATTGATGTGGTATTCGAATGCACCGGCCTGTTCACCGACCGGGCCAAAGCCGCCGCGCATATTACGGCCGGCGCGCGCAAAGTGATCATCTCGGCCCCGGCCAAAGGCGCCGATGCCACTGTCGTTTACGGGGTGAACCACGACATTCTGCGCCAATCGCACCAGATCATTTCCAATGCGTCGTGCACCACCAACTGCCTGGCCCCGGTGGCCCAGGTGCTGCACCGCGAGCTGGGCATCGAAAGCGGCCTGATGACCACCATTCACGCCTATACCAACGACCAGCACCTGACCGACGTCTATCACGTCGATCCGTACCGCGCCCGTTCGGCCACCCAGAACATGATCCCGAGCAAGACCGGTGCTGCTGAAGCGGTGGGCCTGGTGCTGCCGGAACTGGCGGGCAAATTGACCGGCATGTCGGTGCGCGTACCAGTGATCAATGTGTCGCTGGTGGACCTGACCGTGCAGCTCAAGCGCGAAGCGTCGGCCGATGAGGTCAATGCGCTGATGAAAGAGGCTAGCCAGCACTCGAAGATCCTTGGGTACAACACCCTGCCGCTGGTCTCCAGCGACTTCAACCACAACCCCCTGTCGTCGATCTTTGACGCCAACCACACCAAGTCCAGCGGCAAACTGCTCAAGGTCCTGGCCTGGTACGACAACGAGTGGGGCTTCTCCAACCGCATGCTCGATAACTGCCTGGCGCTGTGTAACGCCGAATAAGCAGCACCCCCCCCGGTCTTGTAGGAGCGAGCCTGCTCGCGATGGTCGTTAACGATAACGCGGGGAACCTGATGCCCCGCGGTGCTCTACAGTCCATCGCGAGCAGGCTCGCTCCTACAAGGTGCGTGTCATGTCTGGAGCAAAAATCCATGATCGGTATCAGCTTTACGCAAAAGACCCTGGCGGCGCGCAAGCGTATTGCCCTGGTTGCCCATGACCACTGCAAGATGTTCTTGCTCGACTGGGCCGAACGGCAGAAAGACAAGCTGGCCCAGCATGATCTGGTCGCTACCGGCACCACGGGGTTGTTGTTGCAACAACGCCTCGACCTGCCCGTGGAGAGCATGATCAGTGGCCCCCTGGGTGGCGATCAACAGCTCGGTGCGCAAATCGCCGAGCAGCGGGTCGACATGCTGGTGTTCTTCTGGGACCCGTTCGAGCCACAACCCCACGACCCGGATATCAAGGCATTGCTGCGTGTCGCGGCCGTGTGGAACATCCCGGTGGCGTGCAACGAATGCAGCGCCGACTACCTGCTCAGCAGCCCGTTGATGGATCAGGCGCATCCCCATCGGATTCCCGATTACGCGAGCTATTTGCAGGGTCGGGCGTAAAGCTTCTGTTATGTGCCGGTCTGATGCTGCTGACGCTCGATCACGGCTGGCCGATCTACCTGGCGATTGCCGGGATGGGGCTGGGCAACCTGTGGATCGGGTCACGACCGGAATCACTGCCGCAACCCTCCTGAATTCACCCCGCGCTTTTTCCTCTTTTTACACCCTTTTTCGGCACATTTTTCTGCGCAAACGTTCAACCACTACCGTTCGTCGGCAGCCCATTCATGTAACCTGGCCTTCACGCCGATGTGCATTGATCGGCGCTAAATGGATTTAGCGAGTGAGCCGCAACGGCTCACAGCCAACACTTCATCCATTCGCGAGTTCGCCCTATGTTCGACTCACTGTCCATCCGCCTGAAAATCGTCCTGCTGTCCGGTCTGTGCCTGCTGGGAGTAGTCGCCCTGATAGTGGGCATGAACATCTACCAGACCAATCAGAACGATGATCTGGTCAGCGATTCCAGCACTAGAATGCTCACCGCCAGTGTGCAGGACCTGCTGCAGGCCAAGGCCGCCGAACAAGCGGTGCGGGTGCAGAAAACGTTCGGTGAAACCCTGACGGTGGTGACCGCCCTGGCGGATCAAATCAAGGACATGCGCAACCTGGCCGCCAAGCGCTCCCTTGAGCCCGGCGCCTTGCGTGAAGAGTTGAACCAGAGCCTGAAAACCGCCTTCGAGCGCAACGCCAAGGTGCTGGGCATCTGGCTGGCCTTCGAACCCAACGGCCTGGACGGCAAGGACAGCGAGTTCGTCAACGACGCCGCCCGTCAATCCAACGAGGCCGGTCGCTTCGCTACCTATTTCAGCCGTGCCGGTGGTGAAACGCTGAACACGATCATGGTCGAAGAGGACATGACCAAGACCACCCTGAACCTCAGCGGCACGCCGTACAACGTCTGGTACACCTGCCCTCGGGACAGCAAGCGCACCTGCCTGCTCGACCCCTACGCCGATACTGTCGGCGGCAAGGAAGTGTTGATGACCACCATTTCCGTCCCGCTGCTGGTGGACGGCAAGTCCATCGGCGTGGTCGGTGTCGACATCGCCCTCGACGCCCTGCAAGCGGCGGCGATCGACTCTCAGCACGACCTGTTCAACAGTGCCGGGCACATGCTCATCGTTTCCGGCACTGGCGTGCTGGCCGCCTACAGTGTCGATGCCGGTAAGGTCGGCAAGAGCATCGGCGACACCCTGGGTGCCGACGGCAAGGACATTCTGCAACTGCTTGGCAGTGGTGCACCGAAGATTCTCCAGCAAGGCGACCTGATCCGTGCGGTGTACCCGGTCAGCCCGATTGCCGATGCCAAGGCCTGGGCCGTGGTCATCGACCTGCCCAAACAAGTGCTGCTGGCCGACTCGGTGAAGCTGCAAGCGGTACTCGACGATGCCCAGCAAAGCGGCACGATCAAGGCCTTGTCGGTGGCGGTGATTGCCGGTGTGATCGGCCTGCTGCTGATGTGGCTCACCGCGTCCGGCGTGACCCGACCGATCAACAGCGTGGCGCAAATGCTCAAGGCGATTGCCAGTGGCGACGGTGACCTGACCCAGCGCCTGCACTACAGCAAGCAGGACGAACTGGGTGAACTGGTGAACTGGTTCAACCGCTTCCTCGACAAGCTGCAACCGACCATCGCGCAAATCAAGCAAAGCATCACCGATGCCCGCGGCACGGCCGACCAGTCTTCGGAAATCGCCCGCCAGACCAGTGAAGGCATGCAGGTGCAGTTCCGCGAAATCGACCAGGTCGCCACCGCGTCCAACGAAATGAGCGCCACGGCCCACGATGTCGCCAACAGCGCCTCGAACGCGGCCAACGCCGCCAAGGGTGCCGATCAGTCGGCGCGCGACGGCATGTCAATCATCGAGCGCAGCACCCGCGACATCAATCAACTGGCCGACGAAGTCAGCAAGGCCGTGACCGAAGTCGAAGCCTTGGCGGTGAACAGCGAACAGATCGGCTCGGTGCTGGAAGTGATCCGCAGCATCGCCGAGCAAACCAACCTGCTGGCCCTCAACGCGGCGATTGAAGCGGCCCGTGCCGGCGAAAGCGGTCGCGGCTTTGCGGTGGTCGCCGATGAAGTGCGCAACCTGGCCAAGCGCACCCAGGATTCGGTGGAGGAAATTCGCCTGGTGATCGAACGCATCCAGTCCGGTACCCGCGGTGTCGTCGCCACCATGCACTCGAGCCAGACCCAGGCCCACAGCAACGCCGGGCAGATCCAGCAGGCGGTCCAGGCCCTGAGCAAAATCAGCGACGCGGTCACTGTGATCAGCGACATGAACCTGCAAATCGCCAGCGCCGCCGAACAGCAAAGCGCCGTCGCCGAAGAGGTCAACCGCAATGTCTCGGCGATCCGCACCGTCACCGAGACCCTGACCGGCCAGGCCACCGAGTCGGCGCAGATCAGCAGCCAGCTCAACACCCTGACCACCCACCAGATGAAATTGATGGATCAGTTCCGCGTTTAAAAAATCGCCACATCCCCCCCTGTGGGAGCGAGCCTGCTCGCGAAGACGGCAGCCCATGCAACATCAATGTGGCTGACACATCGCCTTCGCGAGCAGGCTCGCTCCCACAGGTTTCATCTGGCTTGTCACCTGATTTGATCTAAGATCTGGCTCTCGCTCCGGAGGGCTCTTCAATGACTGATCTGCTCACGTCCATTCAAGCCGCACTCGGTTTGCCTCACACCCCGATTCCATTCACGTCCAACGGCGCCCTGCCCTCGGCATTTGCCGTCACCGAGCTGGCTTGCGCAAGCATCGCCGCCGCCGGCCAGGCCGCCAGCGAACTGCTGCACCAACAGACCGGACGCCGGCCCGACCTTGAAGTTGACCGACGCCTGGCGTCCTTCTGGTTCGGGACCTCGATTCGCCCGATCGGCTGGAGCGTTCCGCCGCTGTGGGACCCGGTGGCCGGTGACTACGCCACCCGCGACGGCTGGATTCGCCTGCACACCAACGCGCCCCATCACCGCGCCGCTGCCGAACGCGTGCTCGGTGCCTGTGCCGACCGTACCGCGATGGCCGACAAAGTGGCGCAATGGGCGAAAAGTGAGCTGGAACAGGCGGTGGTGGATGCCGGTGGTTGTGCCGCCGAAATGCGCACCTGGGATCAATGGCAGGTCCATCCCCAAGGCCAGGCAGTGAATGCCGAACCCTTGGTTCTGTTCGCCGACCACCCAAGCCAGAGCCACAAACCCTGGACAGGTTCAGTGGCTCGCCCCCTGGCCGGCATCAAGGTGCTGGACTTGACCCGGGTACTGGCAGGCCCCATCGCCAGCCGCTTTCTGGCAGGCCTGGGCGCCGATGTCCTGCGCATCGATCCGCCGACGTGGAACGAGCCAGGGGTAGTGCCGGAAGTCACGCTGGGAAAGCGTTGCGCGCGTCTTGATCTGAACGACAAATCCGACCGCGGGGTATTCGAATCCCTGCTCAAGGACGCCGACATTCTGCTCCACGGCTATCGTGCCGATGCGCTGGAACGACTTGGCTTGGGCGCGAATCAGCGCCGGCAACTGAACCCCGGCCTGATTGATGTTTGCCTCAATGCCTATGGCTGGAATGGCCCCTGGCAAAATCGCCGGGGCTTCGACAGCCTGGTACAGATGAGCAGTGGCATTGCCGAAGCGGGCATGCGCTGGAAGTCGGCAGACAAACCGACGCCATTGCCGGTGCAGGCACTCGATCACGCCACCGGGTATTTGATGGCGGCCAGTGTGATCAGGTTGCTGGCGCAACGGTTGAGCGACGGTACAGGTGGCTCGGCGCGATTGTCGTTGGCGCGCACGGCGAAGTTGTTGATCGAGCGGGGGCCCGGCCCGGATGAGTCGTTGCGCGGCGAAGATCAACAGGATCTGGGGAGGCTGGTGGAGCAAACGTCCTGGGGGCCGGCGCATCGGTTGCAGGTGCCGCTGAAGATCACGGCGACGCCGTTGCAATGGGTGCTTCCGGCAACGGAACTGGGTTCACATCCCGCGCAGTGGTGGTGACCGTCAGATCGCCTTCGCGAGCAGGCTCGCTCCCACATTTGATCGCGGTCATCAGTTGGAACTCGGTCAACTGTGGGAGCGAGCCTGCTCGCGAAGGCGCCAGAAACAGCAACACAAAAACCCGGATCAGCTCAGTCCACCCGACTCAACGAAGTCCACAGCACCTGCGCCGCATACCCGCGATAGGGCCGCCACCCTTCAGCCCGCGCCAACAGCTGCTTCGCCGTCACCGGCCCACCCTCCAGTGCCGCCAATGCATTGACCAGCCCCACGTCGCCATTGGGAAATCCATCCATCTCCCGCAACTGGCGCAACGCAATGTATTGCGCCGTCCAGTCACCAATCCCGTGCAACGCCAGTAACCGCGCTACGCCCGCCTCCCGACCGGGCTCGAACAATCGCGGGTCATCGAGCAATGCCCGGGCCACACCCGACAAGGTCCGGCCTCGGCTTTTCGGCATGCCCAACGCAGCCAGATCGGCCTGCGCCAACACCTGCGCCGTGGGGAACACATGACTCAAACCCGCTAACGGCTTACCCAGTGGCACGCCATATTGCGCCACCAGTTTCCCCGCCAGGCGGATCGCCGCCGCCACCGTAATCTGCTGGCCCAGCACCGCGCGGATCGCCAGTTCCAGCCCGTCCCACGCCCCCGGCACACGCAGCCCGGGACGCTCGGCAATCAACCGGGCCATCAGTGGATCAAGCGCTAAATGCCGATGGATCGTGGCGAGGTCGGCATCGAGATCGAACATCCGCCGCACGCTTGCGACGATGTCGGGCACGGCGCTCGGGTCGGGAAAATCCAGCGCCAGCTCAAGGGCGTCAGACGTGGCAGGCCGGATAGAAAAGCTGCCGTGCATCCCCT
The DNA here is from genome assembly GCF_000282295.1 of Pseudomonas sp. GM33. Lineage (NCBI taxonomy): Bacteria > Pseudomonadati > Pseudomonadota > Gammaproteobacteria > Pseudomonadales > Pseudomonadaceae > Pseudomonas > Pseudomonas sp. GM33. Next base: position 5,825 of record NZ_AKJO01000081.1, on the reverse strand, counting down.
TCAGATCGATGCTGCGCGAGTAGACGCCGTCAGCCACCGTTTCCAGTCCTGCAATCGCCCGTGCCGACAAAAATCCCAGCATGGCCGGCCAGTCATAGGGTGGCTGATACGCTAGCAACAGCTTCACAGACTCAGCAACCCGCTATACAGCCCATAAGCCGCCAGCCCGGCACCGCTGATGACCGCGGTGAAAATGCCTTTCTCGAGCGTCGTGAACAATGGCATGCCCTGTTCATGGCGGGCCTTGGCAAACAGGATCACACCCGGCGCATACAGCAACGCCGACAGCAGCAAATACTTCAGGCCACCGGCGTACAGCAACCACACTGCGTAACTCAAGGCGATGACACCAACCAGCAAATCCTTGCTGCGCTCGGCGCTTGCCTGCTGATAGGTTTCCCCGCGCACGCACAACAACACCGCATAGGCCGCCGACCACAGGTACGGCACCAGAATCATCGATGACGCCAGGTAAATCAGACTGGTGTAGGTGCCCGCGGAAAACAGCGTGATCAGCAGGAACAACTGGATCATCGAGTTGGTCAGCCACATGGCATTGACCGGCACACGGTTGGCGTTTTCCCTGGTCAGGAATGCCGGCATGGTCTTGTCTTTCGCCGTGGCGAACAGGATTTCGGCGCACAGCAGCGCCCAGGACAGCAACGCCCCCAACAGCGAGATCGCCAGGCCAACGCTGATCAGCACTGCCCCCCAGTGGCCGACGATATGCTCAAGCACCGCCGCCAACGAGGGGTTCTGCAGTTTCGCCAGTTCCGGCTGGGTCATGATCCCCAGCGATAGCACGTTCACCAGCACCAGCAGTGCCAAGACCCCAATGAACCCGATCACCGTCGCCCGGCCCACGTCGGAACGTTTCTCCGCCCGGGCCGAATAGACACTGGCCCCCTCGATCCCGATGAACACGAACACGGTGACCAGCATCATGTGCCGAACCTGATTCATCACACTGCCGAATTCCGCGTTGTTACGCCCCCAGATATCGAGGGTAAAGATGTCCGCCTTGAACGCCACGGCGGCAATCACGATGAACATGATCAACGGCACGATCTTGGCCACGGTGGTCACCTGGTTGATGAACGCCGCCTCCTTGATCCCGCGCATCACCACAAAATGCACGGTCCAGAGCAGCACCGAAGCGCAGGCGATGGCGATCGGCGTGTTGCCTTCGCCAAAGACCGGAACGAAATAACCCAGGGTACTGAACAGCAGCACGAAGTAGCCGACGTTGCCCAGCCAGGCGCTGATCCAGTACCCCCAGGCGGACGAGAACCCCATGTAGTCGCCGAACCCGGCCTTGGCATAGGCATACACCCCGGACTCCAGCTCCGGCTTGCGATTGGCCAGGGTCTGGAACACGAACGCCAGGGTCAGCATGCCGACGGCGGTGATCGCCCAACCGATCAGGATCGCCCCGGCATCGGCCCTGGCCGCCATGTTTTGCGGCAGGGAAAAGATCCCGCCACCGATCATCGAACCCACCACCAGGGCGATCAATGCGCTCAGGCGAAGCTTGCTCGGTGATTGCGACATCGTTGCATCTCCATTTTTTTCGGGGGGGCGACAACTGCCGCGAGATCGTCACATATCGGGCGTCAACTAAACTGTTGAAGCGTAATAACGTTTATTGGATAACGCCAACCCATGTCTTTTTACTTGCACAAAATGGCTATTAAAGGCGCCGATATAATCATTTGTTGTATACGCTTTTCCAATACATCAATTTTGTACAAAAAACCCGTGAGGAAGATTGGCGAATTCTGAAAAACCAACTAGCGTCATAATTCGAAACAGAATACAAAATAACTGAAATAATCCACTCAAAGGCTCTAAATCAGGCATTACAAGCAGCCGCCTTGAAATGATGGCACTCCGCCAACAAACTGGGAACGCTCTCATTTAGTGATCCAAGTCAGCTGATTGGATAACCAACGGAATTAATCTGCTGGCCTCTCTTCTCCTGCATTGGAGTCATGCAATGTCTGAAGCTCCCGGAAAACTCAAACTCGGCGCACTGGTTGCATTAGTCGTCGGTTCGATGATTGGTGGCGGGATCTTTTCCTTGCCGCAAAACATGGCCGCCAGTGCCGATGTCGGCGCCATTCTGATCGGTTGGGCAATCACCGCCGTCGGCATGCTGACCCTGGCGTTCGTGTTCCAGACCCTGGCCAATCGCAAACCCGACCTGGACGGCGGGGTCTACGCCTACGCCAAGGCCGGTTTCGGCGACTACATGGGCTTCTCGTCCGCCTGGGGATACTGGATCAGTGCCTGGCTGGGCAACGTCGGTTACTTCGTCCTGCTGTTCAGCACGCTCGGCTACTTCTTTCCGCTATTCGGGGAGGGGAATACCCCTGCTGCCGTGATCGGTGCCTCGGTGCTGCTCTGGGCCGTGCATTTCCTCGTACTGCGAGGCATCAAGGAAGCCGCGTTCATCAACCTGGTGACCACCGTCGCCAAGATCGTGCCGCTGGTGCTGTTCGTGTTGATCGCGTTGTTCGCCTTCAAACTGGACATCTTCACCGCTGACATCTGGGGCCTCAAGAATCCGGACCTGGGCAGCGTGATGGACCAGGTGCGCAAGATGATGCTGGTCACCGTGTGGGTGTTCATCGGCATCGAAGGCGCGAGCATCTTTTCGGCCCGCGCGGAAAAACGCAGCGACGTGGGTAAAGCCACCGTGATCGGCTTTGTCACCGTGCTGCTGTTCCTGGTGCTGGTGAACGTGCTGTCGCTGGGGATCATGACCCAGCCGGAACTGGCCAAATTGCAGAACCCGTCGATGGCGGCGGTGCTGGAGCATGTGGTCGGCCACTGGGGCGCAGTGCTGATCAGCGTCGGCCTGATCATCTCGTTGCTGGGGGCTTTGCTGTCGTGGGTGCTGCTGTGTGCGGAGATCATGTTCGCCGCTGCCAAGGACCACACCATGCCGGCGTTCCTGCGCAAGGAGAACGCCAACCATGTACCGGTCAATGCCCTGTGGCTGACCAACGCCATGGTGCAGATCTTCCTGGTCATCACCTTGTTCTCGGCCAGCACTTACCTGTCGCTGATCTACCTCGCCACCTCGATGATCCTGGTGCCGTACCTGTGGTCGGCGGCCTACGCACTGCTGTTGGCCGTGCGGGGCGAAACCTATGAGGGCGCGTCGGGCGGTCGGCAGAAAGATCTCATCATCGGCGCCGTGGCCCTAGTCTACGCGATCTGGCTGCTGTACGCCGGCGGCACCAAATACCTGCTGCTGTCCGCCCTGCTCTACGCCCCCGGCGTGATCCTGTTCGCCAAGGCCAAGCTGGAAATCGACAAACCGGTTTTCACCAACGTCGAGAAGCTGATTTTCGCTGCGGTAGTCGTCGGCGCCGTGGTGGCGGCCTACGGTCTCTACGACGGCTTCCTGACCCTGTAATGCAATTGTTTTGTCATCTGGAGGATCACTGTAATGACCACGGAAAAAGTTAAGTACGGCGTCCATTCCGAAGCCGGCAAACTGCGCAAAGTCATGGTTTGCTCCCCAGGACTGGCCCATCAGCGGCTGACCCCGAACAACTGCGATGAACTGCTGTTCGACGATGTGCTGTGGGTGGCCCAGGCCAAGCGCGACCACTTCGACTTCGTCACCAAGATGCGCGAACGTAACGTCGATGTGCTGGAAATGCACAACCTGCTGACCGACATCGTCGCCATTCCCGAAGCCCTGGACTGGATTCTGGAACGCAAGATCACCGCCAACTCGGTGGGCCTGGGCCTGATCAACGAAACCGCTTCGTGGCTGCGCAGCCTGGAGCCACGTCACATCGCCGAGTTCCTGATCGGCGGCGTATCGGGCGACGACTTACCGACCAGTTTTGGCGGTAAGGCCATCGAGATGTTCCGCGACTTCCTCGGCCACTCCAGCTTCATCCTGCCGCCGCTGCCCAACACCCAGTTCACCCGCGATACCACCTGCTGGATCTACGGTGGCGTTACCCTCAACCCGATGTACTGGCCGGCGCGCCGTCAGGAGACCCTGCTGACCACCGCCATCTACAAATTCCACCCCGAGTTCACCAACGCCGACTTCCAGATCTGGTACGGCGACCCGGACAAGGACCACGGCAACGCCACCCTTGAGGGCGGTGATGTGATGCCGATCGGCAACGGCGTGGTGTTGATCGGCATGGGCGAACGCTCCTCGCGCCAGGCCATTGCCCAACTGGCGGTGAACCTGTTCAAGAACAAGGCCGTCGAGAAAGTGATAGTCGCCGGCCTGCCGAAATCCCGCGCGGCGATGCACCTGGACACCGTGTTCAGCTTCTGCGATCGCGACCTCGTCACGATCTTCCCGGAAGTGGTGAACCAGATTGTCGCCTTCACCCTGCGTCCCGATGAAAGCAAGGCAGGCGGCATCGACATCCGTCGCGAAGACAGCAACTTCCTCGACACCGTCGCCCAGGCCCTCAACCTCAAAGCGTTGCGCGTGGTGGAAACCGGCGGCAACAGCTTCGCCGCCGAACGCGAGCAATGGGACGACGGCAACAACGTGGTGGCCGTGGAGCCGGGCGTGGTCATCGGCTACGACCGCAATACCTACACCAATACCCTGCTGCGCAAGGCCGGGGTGGAGGTCATCACCATCAGCGCCGGCGAACTCGGCCGGGGACGGGGCGGCGGCCATTGCATGACCTGCCCGATCATCCGCGATCCGATTGACTACTAACCTATTACCTTGGCCCGCGCTGCCCTCTACCCCAGGGCATGCTCGGACCAAGGGGATAACCGACACCTTAGGAGATCCAAAATGGCGTTCAACATCCATAACCGCAATCTGCTGAGCCTGGAACACCACACCCCTCGCGAATTGCGCTACCTGCTCGACCTGTCCCGCGACCTCAAGCGTGCCAAGTACACCGGCACCGAACAGCAGCATCTCAAGGGCAACAACATCGCGCTGATCTTCGAAAAAACCTCGACCCGCACCCGCTGCGCGTTCGAAGTTGCAGCCTATGACCAGGGCGCCAACGTCACCTACATCGACCCGAACTCCTCGCAGATCGGTCACAAGGAAAGCATGAAGGACACCGCCCGCGTGCTCGGGCGCATGTACGACGCCATCGAGTACCGTGGCTTCAAACAGGAAATCGTCGAGGAACTGGCCAAGTTCGCCGGCGTACCGGTGTTCAATGGCCTGACCGACGAGTATCACCCGACACAAATGATCGCCGACGTGCTGACCATGCGTGAACACGCCGACAAACCGATCCACGAAATCAGCTACGCCTACCTCGGCGACGCGCGCAACAACATGGGTAACTCGCTGTTGCTGATCGGCGCCAAGCTCGGCATGGACGTGCGCATCTGCGCGCCAAAAGCCCTGTGGCCGGCGGACGACCTGGTGGCTCGCTGCAAACAGTACGGTGAAGAAAGCGGCGCACGCATTACCCTCACCGAAGATCCGAAAGCCGCCGTCAAGGGCGTGGATTTCATCCACACCGACGTCTGGGTCTCGATGGGCGAACCGGTTGAAGCCTGGGCCGAACGTATCCAGCAACTGCTGCCGTATCAGGTCAACGCCGAACTGATGAAAGCCACCGGCAACCCGCGCACCAAGTTCATGCACTGCCTGCCGGCGTTCCACAACTGTGATACCAAAGTCGGCAAGCAGATTGCCGAGCAGTACCCGCACCTGAGCAACGGCATCGAAGTGACCGATGACGTGTTCGAGTCGCCGGCCTGCATCGCCTTCGAGCAAGCGGAAAACCGCATGCACACCATCAAGGCGATTCTGGTGTCGACGCTGGCGGACCTTTAACGGCTGACTCGGCTCCCAC
>NZ_AKJO01000080.1:0-32693 GCF_000282295.1 Pseudomonas sp. GM33 | reverse complement strand
GCAAGCTCCGCGCGAACCAGACTAACGCCCGCACGCTGATCAGCGAAGTGCGTTACCTGCCCGGTGTGGAGATCCGCAGTCATGGCGGTACGGGTGAAATCCTTCATGTGATCACCGCCAGCGCGGGTAGCAACAGCGTGCAGGTGCTGCATTGGGTCGCCGGACAGCCCAAGGACATCGCCAACAATCAAGTGCGCTACAGCCTCAACGACCACTTGCGATCCAGCGTCCTGGAACTGGACCAGAATGCCGACCTGATCAGCCAGGAATGGTATTACCCGTTTGGTGGTACGGCGTGTTTCGCGGCCCGCTCGGCCACAGAAGCCAAGTACAAGACCGTGCGTTATTCGGGCAAGGAGCGGGATGCGACGGGGCTTTATTATTATGGGTTCAGGTATTACGCGCCGTGGTTGCAGCGGTGGATCAATCCGGATCCGGCCGGGGATGTTGATGGGCCGAATCGTTATTGCTTTGTACAAAACAGTCCTCTGATACGGGTTGACCCAAACGGCCTGGCTTCGCAGATTCCAAAAAATGCTCATTGGATATGGATGGGCGACCCGTTACCGAAGGATTTTTCAAGAAATATTAATAAGTTTTCCCACATCAATCCTGACTACACACCGACACTGTGGATAAGCAGGAAAACATGGTCAGAAAAACATCAAGCAGCTTTAGAAAACCTCGCAGGCCGAATAATAGTAAAAAATATAGATGAAGCGTTCGACTCTGCAGATATCAGATTGATCTCGGCATTCGAGCGCGAGCGCTCCGGATCACTACACAACTATGCCGCCGCCAGTGACATTGCACGAGTAGTTATTGTTCATCGGGAAGGCGGCGTGTATATGGATACCGATGTAACTTCGAAATTCGGCATGCCTTTGGGGCAGCTTACCGCATATCAAGGAATCATGAAGTCTCCAAGAACAAACGCAGTTATCGCAGCAGATAAAGGCAACAATTACTTAAAGAGTGCCATGGAAAAAATCAAGTCTGCTTACGATACAAACAACGAAGAAATGTGGAAACACAAACGATCATATAACAGCCTGGGTGAATATTCAGCCGCAAACAGCCAATTCAACAACCTTTATAAAATCAAAAACAGAAATCATGAGCAGCAGGTCAAACTTGAAGGTCTGCGAGACACGATGAGTTACCTTCGAAAAAGAGACATGGACCATGGACTTGGTGATCCTTCTGATCCAAAAACTGCCCCTCGACTTCGCGGTACAATCCACGCTACGGGTCCAGACATGTGGGCAGATATACTACATAACGTCATTGGCCATGAATTGCCTCCGATCTACTTCGAACCTATTGATGCCAGTGCAGCTTCATATATTATAAAGCCATCTAACTTACGCCGTGATTCAATTTAAAGTCATCCAGGAAAACTATTCTGGCATCACCAGAAAGCAAAAAAATGGAGCGCGGCTGAGTCGATTAAAACGACAGAAACACGCTCCAGATTGAGTGTCCGAACTGAATTTTAAGTCTCCGGCCGCAACATCAACACCGCCAACGGCGGCAAATTCAACACCAGCGACAACGCCTGCCCATGGCTCGGCGTGTCCTCGGCCATCGCCCCGCCACTGTTGCCGTAATTGGAACCGGCATAATTCGACGAATCGCTGTTGAGCACCTCGTTCCACTGCCCCGCAAACGGCACGCCAACGCGATAAGCCTCACGGGGCACCGGTGTGAAGTTGGCCACCACCAGCACAGGCCGGCCGTCCTTGCTCCAGCGCAGCCACGCATAAACACTATTGATCGCATCATCGCCGATCAGCCATTGGAAACCCTGCGGCACATCGTCCTGCTCATGCAGCGCCGGTTCTTCGCGGTACAGACGATTGAGGTCGCCGACCAGTTTCTGTACGCCCTTGTGTTCGGAGTACTGCAGCAAGTACCAGTCCAGTTGCTGATCGTGGTTCCACTCGCGCCATTGGCCGAACTCACAGCCCATGAACAGCAGCTTCTTGCCCGGATGCGCCCACATGAAACTCAGGTAGGCCCGCAGGTTGGCGAATTTCTGCCAGCGGTCGCCGGGCATTTTGTCGATCAGCGAGTGTTTACCGTGTACCACTTCGTCGTGGGAGATCGGCAGGATGAAGCGTTCGGACCAGGCGTACACCAGGCCAAAACTCAGCTCGTTGTGGTGATGGGCGCGGTACACCGGGTCCTGCTGGATGTAATGCAGCGAATCGTGCATCCAGCCCATGTTCCATTTGTAGGCAAAGCCCAGGCCGCCCTGTTGGGTGCCCTGGCTGACGCCCGGCCATGCGGTGGATTCCTCGGCAATCACCAGCGCACCGGGTGCTTCCAGGGCGACCACATCGTTGAGGTGGCGCAGGAAGTCAATGGCCTCCAGGTTCTCGCGCCCGCCGTGGCGGTTCGGCACCCACTCGCCAGCCTTGCGCGAGTAGTCGCGGTACAGCATCGAGGCCACCGCATCGACCCGCAGGCCATCGACATGAAAATGCTTGAGCCAGTGCAGCGCCGACGCCAGCATGTAGCCGTGCACTTCGGTGCGCCCCAGGTTGTAGATCAGCGTGTCCCAATCCTGGTGGAAGCCTTCCTGCGGATTGCCGTACTCGTACAGTGCTGTGCCGTCGAACTGGGCCAGGCCGTGGGTATCGGTTGGGAAATGCGCCGGCACCCAGTCGAGAATCACCCCGATGCCGGCCTGGTGGCAGGCGTTGACGAATGCGGCGAACTGGTCCGGCGTGCCATAACGCGCACTCGGCGCGAATTGCGACAGTAGTTGATAACCCCATGATCCACCGAACGGATGCTCCATGATCGGCATCAGTTCGATGTGAGTGAAGCCCAGGTCTTTGACATAGGGAATCAATCGCTCGGTCAGTTCCGGCCAGGTGTACTGGCGGGCCACTTCACCCAGGTCGTCCAGCTCGCATTGCCACGAACCGGCGTGCAATTCGTAGATCGACAAGGGCGCCGTCACTCGCTGGCGGTCGCCACGGGCCATCATCCAGTCCTGATCCTGCCAGTCGACGCTCAAAGGCGAGGCGACTTTCGAGGCGGTGTCCGGTGGCAGGCTGGTGGCCAGCGCCATCGGGTCGGCCTTCAGCGGCAGGATGCCGTTGGCACCGAGAATTTCGTACTTGTAGGCGTCCCCCGCTTGCAGTCGCGGGATGAACAACTCCCAGACACCGGTGGGATGCCGCAGGCGCATCGGATGGCGGCGCCCGTCCCAGACGTTGAAATCACCCACCACCGACACCCGCCGCGCATTCGGCGCCCACACCGCGAAACGCACACCCTCGACGCCGTCCACGGTCTTGAGTTGCGCACCGAGGCACGCGCTGAGGTCGCGGTGATTGCCTTCGGCAAACAGGTACAAGTCCATGTCGCCCAGCAACGGGCCGAAGCTGTAAGGGTCTTCGGCCGTCTGCTCGCCGCCGGCCCAACGGGTGCGCAGCAGATACGCTTGCGCGCGGTCGAAATGCCCGACAAACAACCCCGGCGTCTCTGTGGCTTGAAGACTCCCAAGCGCTTCGCCCGAGTCCCTGGCCAGCACTTCTACACTCAGGGCGCCCGGCAGATAGGCGCGAATGAACTGCCCACCGGCACCATCACCGTGGGGGCCAAGTATGGCGAAGGGATCGATATGCTCGGCGCGCACCAAGGCATCGATATCCCGTGCGCCGGGCAGCAGCGCTTCTTTGTGATGACCCTGTTCCTTGTTCGAGACACTCATGACTACTCTCCACCAAGATCGGAAAAGGGTTTAAGCCCACTCAATAATCCATATAAACCGTGCAACGGCACGGGCAACCAGGTGGGGCGATTTTCCGCCTCATAGGCCACTTCATACGCCGCCTTCTCCAGACCGAACAACGCCAGCGCGGCGTCCTCGCCTTCGGGATCTTGCCATGCATGGGCAAGACTAGCTGCCGCCAGCCGATAGGCGTCGACAAATGCTGTTCGCGCTTCACTCAAGTAGCGCTCGGTGACCCGCACACGCGCGGCATCGGCCGCCGCCGTGTTATCGACGTTGTGCACGTTGGTCGCCATTGCCGCCGCATAGTCGAAGGAACGCAGCACGCCACTGACGTCCTTGTACGGGCTGTGTTTGCCCCGACGTTCATGCAAGGGCCGCGCCGGTTCCCCCTCGAAGTCGATCAAGTACGCATCGCCCTTGATCACCAGCACCTGGCCCAGATGCAGGTCGCCATGCACACGAATGCGCAAGCCGCCCGCGGTCTTTTTACCCAACGCTTGTACATGTCCGAGAATAGCTTTTTTGTTGTCCAGTAAATGGCCGACCAGGGTCTGGTCCGCCGGGGTCAGTTGATTTTGATGCTGCTTGAGCAAGTTCAGCGCGTGCTCGATTTGCGTTGCGACATCCTTGGCCGACGCCAGCGCGTCCTTCTGCGTGGTGACCTGCGGCAGGAAGTCCGGGTTGGCGCTCGGGGCTGCCAGCACCTGATGCATTTCCCCCAGGCGCCGGCCCAGCATACCGGCGAAATCTTTCAGTTCGCCGAGCGCGTTGTAGTGTTGCTCCTGCTCGGACATGGCGTCGGCCAGTTCATCGCGCAACGCCCGTTCGAGGTTGTTTTGCGTCCACTCCCAGGCATCGCCCTGATTGTTCAGGTAGCCCTGGGCGATCATCAGCAGGTTGTCCTCACCCGCCCCGTCCCGGCGCACCACGGCCCCCAGCAGTGGCGAGATATTGCTGAACCCGGCTGCGGTCAGACAGGCGCTCATTTCCAGTTCAGGATGCACGCCGCTGGCGACCTTGCGGATCAGCTTGAGCACCATGCTGTTGCCGATCACCACCGAGCTGTTGGACTGTTCCGCCGACAGGTAGCGCACCGGCGACTCGGCATTGAGGCCGAGCTTTTCCAGTTCAGCAGTGGACTCGAAGCGAATGTCGCCATCGCTGCAGGCCAATACGGTACCGGCCTGAATCCCTTGCAATACGGCATGCACGAAGGATTCCAGGCTGAAGGCATCGGTGATCAGGCCGACCTGGCGTCCGCGCCGTACCCGCGACAGCGCCAGTTGCTGCGGCAACGGCGTACCGACCTGATCCTCGGAGATAAAGCCGAACGGCAACTGATAGCGACTGCTCTGGCCACCGCTGGTGACATTGATCTCACTGAACAGCACCGGATGTTGCGCATCGCCGAAGCGCACGCCGTAGGCCAGATCGACCTGCTCGATGGCGGCGTCCTTGCCGGCGAACCAGCGACGATTCTGCAACCAGCTGGGCAGGATGCTCTGCTCAAGGGTGTGGCGTGACGGCGCTTCGAGCAGTTCCTCCATGCGTTTTTTCAGCACCAGCGTGGTGAAGTCCGGCAGGCTCTGTGCGGGTTCCACATGCCAGCTGGGCATCTGGTTTTCCGCGGCGAGGCCGAACCAGTAAAAGCCGTAGGGCGCGAGGGTCAGGAGGAAATTCAGCTGACCGATGGGCGGGAACGCGTTACCCCCGAGCATCTCCACCGGCACCATGCCGACGTAGGCCGACAAATCGAGTTCGGCGGCCTGGGCACTGCGCGACACATTGGCCACGCACAGGATGACTTCGTGTTTGCCGTCCGCCCCGGTGTATTCACGGGTGTAGGCCAGAATTCGCCGGTTGCTCGGCGACAGCATCTTCAACGTACCGCGCCCGAAGGCCTTGGATTGCTTGCGCACGGCGAGCATGCGCCGGGTCCAGTTCAACAGTGAATGCGGGTCGCCGGCCTGGGTTTCGACGTTGACCGACAGATAGCCGTATTGCGGGTCCATGATCGGCGGCAGCACCAGGCTGGCCGGGTCGGCGCGGGAGAAACCGCCGTTGCGGTCGATGGACCATTGCATCGGCGTGCGCACGCCATCGCGGTCGCCGAGGTAGATGTTGTCGCCCATGCCGATCTCGTCGCCGTAATACAGGGTCGGCGTGCCGGGCATCGACAGCAGCAGGCTGTTGAGCAGTTCGACCCGGCGTCGGTCACGTTCCACCAGCGGCGCCAGGCGCCGACGAATCCCCAGGTTGATCCGCGCGCGACGGTCGGCGGCGTAGTAATTCCACAGGTAGTCGCGTTCCTTGTCGGTGACCATCTCCAGGGTCAGTTCATCGTGGTTGCGCAGGAAGATAGCCCATTGGCAGTTGGCGGGTATATCCGGGGTCTGGCGCAGAATATCGGTGATCGGGAAGCGATCTTCCTGGGCCAGCGCCATGTACATGCGCGGCATCAACGGGAAGTGAAAGGCCATGTGGCACTCATCGCCGTTCAGGCCTTTTTTGTCGGTGTCGCCGAAGTACAGCTGGGTGTCCTCCGGCCACTGATTGGCCTCCGCCAGCAACATGCGGTCGGGGTAATTGGCGTCGATTTCGGCGCGGATCTGTTTCAGGACATCGTGGGTTTCCGGCAGGTTTTCGTTGTTGGTGCCGTCGCGCTCGATCAGGTAGGGAATCGCATCCAGGCGCAAGCCGTCGATGCCCATGTCGAGCCAGTAACGCATCACCGACAGCACCGCTTTCATGACCTGCGGGTTATCGAAATTCAGGTCCGGCTGGTGGGAGTAGAAACGGTGCCAGAAGTATTGGCCGGCGACCGGGTCCCAGGTCCAGTTGGACTTTTCGGTGTCGAGGAAAATGATGCGGGTGCCGTCGTATTTCTGATCGTCGTCGGACCACACGTAGAAGTCCCGCGCCGCCGACCCGGGTTTGGCCTTGCGTGCGCGCTGGAACCACGGGTGCTGGTCGGAGGTGTGATTGATGACCAGTTCGGTGATCACCCGCAGACCGCGTTTGTGTGCCTCGGCAATGAAACGCCTGGCATCGGCCATGGTCCCGTAGTCACTGTGCACGCCGCGGTACTCGGCGATGTCATAACCGTCGTCGCGCCGTGGTGAGGGATAGAAGGGCAACAGCCAGATGGTGTTGACGCCCAGGTCGGCAATGTAGTCGAGCTTGGCGATGAGGCCCGGAAAGTCGCCGATCCCGTCGTTGTTGGAGTCGAAATACGATTTGACGTGTACTTGATAGATCACCGCATCCTTGTACCAGAGCGGGTCCTTGATGAACGTGGCTGCCTTGGGTTTCTTCGCCATGTGAAACTCCTGGTGAATTCAACTTTGGCCACAGGCTGAACCCCAGTGGTGAAGGGCTTACCTGTGGCGAGGGGGCTTGCCCCCGTTCGGCTGCGAAGCAGTCGTCAATACAGCGACTCGGTGTTGTTGAAAGAAAAAGCGGGGGTCGCTTCGCGACCCAACGGGGGCAAGCCCCCTCGCCACAGACAAGCTCCCTCGCCACAGAGATTGTGGTGTTCTCAAGAGGCAGTAATGCGCCAGATCCCGAACGGCTGGTACGCCGGGTCGATCCGCATGAACTGATGCTTGCCATGCCAAGTCCAGCGATGGCCATTCATCAGGTCTTCGCCCTGGGTGCTGGCGTCGTCAGGCAAACCCATTTCCCACAGCGGCAACTCGAAGTTCGCCTCCTGCACGTTGTGCGGATCGAGGCTGACCGCCACCAGAATAAAGTTGCTGCCGTCAAAGCTGCGTTTGCCGAAGTACAGGATGTTGTCGTTCCAGGCGTTGTAGACCTTCAGGCCCAGATGCGTGTGCAGCGCCGGGTTCTGCCGACGGATGCGGTTGAGCTGGGCAATCTCGGCAATGATGTTGCCCGGTGCATTGAAGTCCCTGGGGCGGATCTCGTACTTCTCGGAATCGAGGTACTCCTCCTTGCCCGGCACCGGTGCCGACTCGCACAACTCGAAACCCGAATACATGCCCCACAGGCCCGAACCCATGGTCGCCAGCACGGCGCGGATGAGGAACCCGGGACGCCCGGATTCATGCAGGAACGCCGGGTTGATGTCCGGTGTATTGACGAAAAAATTCGGCCGATAACACTCGCGCCACGGCGATTCGTTGAGTTCAGTGAAGTAAGTCGCCAGTTCGGCTTTGGTGTTGCGCCAGGTGAAATAGGTGTAGCTCTGGGAATAACCGACCTTGCCCAGGCGCGCCATCATCGCCGGGGTCGTAAAGGCCTCGGCCAGGAAGATCACTTCGGGGTACAGCGCCCGTACATCGGCGATCAGCCATTGCCAGAACGGCAACGGCTTGGTGTGCGGGTTATCGACGCGAAAGATCTTCACGCCCTCCTCGACCCAGCCCACCACGATGTCGCGCAGCTCCACCCACAGGCTCGGAATCGCCTCGGGGGCATAGAAGTCGACGTTGACGATGTCCTGGTATTTCTTCGGCGGGTTCTCCGCGTATTTGATCGAGCCGTCGGGCCGCCAGTTGAACCAGCCGGGGTGCTGCTTGAGCCATGGGTGGTCCTGAGAGCACTGGATGGCGAAGTCGAGGGCGATTTCCAGGCCGTGGGCCGCAGCGGCCGACACCAGTCGGCGGAAGTCTTCGCGAGTCCCCAACTGCTTGTGAATCGCCTCGTGGCCGCCCTCCTCGCTACCGATCGCATAGGGACTGCCCGGATCATCGGGGCCTGCCGTCAGTGAGTTGTTCGGGCCTTTGCGGTAGTTGCGCCCGATCGGGTGGATCGGCGGGAAATACAGCACATCGAAGCCCATGTCGTGGATCATCGCCAGCCGCGAATGCACGTCGTTGAAGGTTCCGTGGCGTTCCGGGCTGTCAGTGATCGAACGCGGAAACAATTCATACCAACTGGCGAACTGCGCCAGCTCGCGCTCCACATCCACCGGGTACTCCGGGCTCAGGCTCAGGTAGGCACGATGATCGACGCGGGCCATGAGGTCGGCGCTACGCGGGTGCAAAAACAGTGCGACCTGCTCGGTTTCGAGCAGTCCTGCCAGTTCATGGTGCAATGCCGCCAATTGCTCACTGAGTTGCCCTTCACTGCGCTCGGCGGCTTGCTGCACCTGGATCCGCCCTTCCTGCAATTCGAGGCTGACGGGCACCGCTGCTGCATGCTTCTTTTCCAGTTCGTAGCGAAAACTGGCGAACTGATCGATCCAGGCTTCGATACAGAACAGATAACGGCCCTGACTGTTCACCCGGAACTGCCCCTGCCAACCGTTGTTGCCCAGATCGTGCATGACAGCGCTTTGCCAGACGTCCTCGTCCTCGGCCCGCCAGCGCACGCGAACCGCCAGCTTGTCATGCCCGTCGGCAAAGACCTTGGCCGTCACCACCACATCCTGTCCCACCACCGCCTTGACCGCGAACTGCCCGCCTTCAAGGGTCGGCATGAGGTTTTCTATGACAATGCGCGGCAGCAACAGCGCCTGCGACAGCGGCATGTGCGGGTTGTAGCTCAACTCAGTCGGTTTTTCAGCCGTCATCGAGCCTCTCTCCTTACGCCCCATGGACGCGCTTGTGTCTGGTCGCTCCCCCAACGGGCCATCCGCCCCGGGATGTACCCACTTAGGTTCCGAGCGATGGCTGGCGGGAAAAGTTCATCGGCAATTTGCGGAATCAAATCATTCGCACAGCAGTCAACCTACTAAAGCACGACTCACGCCATGTGCCACCGGAGGCCTGACCAATGAACAATCCATTCCCGGCTGAAACCCCCGATCCAAACATCGACAACCCGGTGATCCCCCCCAGCGAACCACAACCGGTGCCCGAACAGGACCCACCTGGCACTACCCCGCCGCCAAGGGAGGAACCGCCGACCACGATGCCCCCGGTGATTGTGAATCCTGAATGAAGACAGGTGATCGTTCCTGCCTCGACAGCAGGAACGATCATCAAAAATGAATGACGCTTCCCAAGTACCTGTAGTACCGATCCTAAAGCGCCAATTCTGCCCGTCCGACTATTTACGAAACCTGCACCCCGCGCCTTATATAGCCATCACTTCTGCAGCCTTGAGTGTGGTTAGCCATGAAAACGTTTTTTTCCAGCGTCAGCGAATTCACAAACAGCGCTAGCGCACAGCACCACGCGCTACACCGTGAACGACCCACCGACGGCTGGCCATCCCTTGAAAATATTCAACTACGAATTTCTTTGCTTCGAAGCCGAACGCAATCCCTCTGAACAATCAACCAAAAGCTCAATCATCCGGGAACTGGAGAGACATCTGCTGCACGGTGATATGGACTACAGCCAGCACGAACTCTCGGAAACGCAGAGCGACGAGCAGGAGTCAGGCTGTGAAGCAACTTGCGCAGACAGGGTGAATTCCTGACAGTTCCTAGGGTCGATGGTCCTTGTCAATCAGCTTCACGATCCTCGGCATCACACTGAACACCCCCAGCGCCAACAGCGTGCTGAGCACTGCCGTCGCCTCCCGGCCCAGCCCGGTGGCGACGCCGATGGCGGCGGTCATCCACAGGCCGGCGGCGGTGGTCAGGCCCTTGACGTCGCTTTCGTCGCCGTCGCGGTTTTTCAGGATGGTGCCGGCCCCGAGAAAGCCGATCCCGGCAATCACGCCCTGCACGACCCGACTCATGGCATCGGCCTGTGAGCCGGACATCTGCGGCACCAGCACGAACAGCGCCGCCCCCATCGCCACCAGCATGTGGGTGCGCACGCCAGCGGCCTTGCCCTGGTGCTCGCGTTCGAAGCCGAGAATTCCGCCCAGCACGGCGGCCATCAGCAGACGCACGGTCATCCGCGTCAATTGCGACGCATCGGTGATGTCGGCGAACTCGGCTTGCAGGGTCACCCAGACTTCGTGCCACCAGGCGTTCATGGTGCTGTCCTTGTGAGGAGCCATGGAGAGTGGACCGCTGCGACCATTAATCGGTTGCACAGAACGATGACCGGCGGTGGCGGCCTGAAACATTAGATACCCCTGAAAAAGGATTCCGCCATGACCGTGCGCATCGAGAACCAGACCTGCTTTTTTACCACTGAAAATGGCGAAGAAATTCGTCTGTGTCCTGACGTGACCATCGTCACCGATGGTCGCAAAGCCATGTCGGCGGTCGACATCGAAGGCCTGCGCATCTACATCACCGAAGCGGAAGCCGACGCCTTGACCGTCGCAGGCGCGGTGGATGGGCGCCGGCACCTGAAAGCCACCGACAGTGATTCGGTGATTTGACTGACGTTGATCAACACCCGCCGCAGCTGTTGTGCACAGGCGTTTGCAGCTTTGTGCGACGGGTGCTTCAAGTTGTCGCAGGCCGGGCGAACACCGCCATCTGATCCGCTTTTTAATGCAACACCTGAGTCTGTTATGCAAACAGATCGCCGCTCATAGTGCTCATGCCTGATGGAGGCTGATGAGCGAAAGACCATGAGCGAGAGAATCCCCGTCCGAACCGTAGAAACATTCGAGCCTTCGCGTCCAAAGACGAAGGCCATCACCCGCGACAACCTGATCCACACCCGCAGCTTCACCGGGCTGTTCCGCAACCTGCGCATCAGCGGCGCGGGTTTTCTGTTTTTGCTGTTTTTCGGCACCGTGTGGTTGAACTGGGGCGGCCGACAGGCAGTGCTCTGGGATCTTTCCGAGAGCAAATTCCATATCTTCGGCGCAACTTTCTGGCCGCAGGACTTCATCCTGCTGTCGGCGCTGTTGATCATCGCCGCGTTCGGCCTGTTCGCGATCACCGTGTTTGCCGGCCGGGTCTGGTGCGGCTACACCTGCCCCCAAAGTTCGTGGACCTGGATCTTCATGTGGTGCGAGAAAATCACCGAGGGCGAGCGCAACCAACGGATCAAGCTGCAAGCCGCGCCGTGGGGCATCAACAAGCTGATGCGTCGCTCGGCCAAACACACCTTGTGGCTGGCCATCAGCCTGCTGACCGGCCTGACCTTCGTCGGCTACTTCACCCCGATCCGGCCACTGGCCGAAGAACTGCTGACGTTGCAAATGAGCGGCGTCAGCCTGTTCTGGGTGCTGTTTTTCACCGGTGCCACCTACATCAATGCCGGCTGGCTGCGTGAAGCGGTGTGCATGCACATGTGCCCTTACGCGCGGTTCCAGAGCGTGATGTTCGACAAAGACACCCTGACCATTTCCTACGACGTGGCCCGTGGCGAAAACCGTGGCCCGCGCAAGCGCGAGGTCAAACCCGCCGAGGTCGGTTTGGGCGATTGCATCGATTGCCAGCTCTGCGTACAGGTCTGCCCGACCGGCATCGACATCCGCGATGGCTTGCAGATGGAATGCATCGGTTGCGCCGCGTGCATCGACGCCTGCGATTCGATCATGGACAAAATGGGCTACGCCCGGGGATTGATCAGCTATACCTCCGAGCATCAGTTGCAAGGCGGCAAGACGCACCTGCTGCGCCCGCGCCTGATCGGCTACACCGCCGTGCTGCTGGTGATGATCGCCGCCCTGGTGGTGGCATTGGTGGAACGGCCGATGGTCTCGCTCGACGTCAGCAAGGACCGGGGCCTGTTCCGCGAAAACAGCCGGGGCCAGATCGAAAACATCTACAGCCTGAAGGTGATCAACAAGACCCAGCAGCGTCAGGACTATCAATTGAGTCTGGTCGATGCCGATGATTTCGAGTTGCAGGGCAAGACCGTGCTGAGCCTGGCGCCGGGTGAGATTGTCGACGTGCCGGTGTCGGTGGCGATGCTCTCGGAGCGCTCGGCCAGCAGTTCGCAGAGCATCAGTTTCAAGGTAATCGACAGCGATGAGCCTGGCGTCTACAGCGTGGCGAAGAGCCGGTTTGTTGCGCCAATGAATCGCTGAGCCTTTAAGATGCAGAGCGTTAAAGATCGCAGCCTTCGGCAGCTCCAACGCAAGCGAGCCGATCCATTGTAGGAGCTGCCGAAGGCTGCGATCTTGGCGGTACCACCGTCACCTCTTTCCAAAAGACACCCAACCGGGCTTTTTGATGAAACGCTACGAAAAATTCGCCGACGACATCGCAGAACTGATCCGCTCCGGCGTCCTCGGACCGGGGCAACGTGTGCCGTCAGTGCGCTACGCCAGCCAGACCTACGGTGTCAGCCCGTCGACCGTGTTCCAGGCCTACTACCTACTGGAACGCCGCGGGCTGATCCGCGCCCGTCCGCGCTCCGGCTATTTCGTCAATGCCCATGCGCCGCGACCGTTTTCCGAGCCGGTGATCAGCAGCCAGGTCAACGAATCCACGGAAGTCGACGTCAGCGAACTGGTGTTTTCGGTACTCGATTCGATCAAGGACCCGAACACCGTGGCCTTCGGCTCGGCATTCCCCAGCCCGACGCTGTTCCCCCTGCAACGCTTGTCCCGCTCCCTGGCCAGCGCCACCCGCGAGATGGACCCGCGCATGGTGGTCACTGACCTGTCGCCGGGCAACCCGCAGCTGCGCCGGCAAATCGCCCTGCGCTACATGGTCGGCGGACTGATGCTGCCCATGGAAGAACTGCTGATCACCAACGGCGCCCTGGAAGCCCTCAACCTGTGTCTGCAAGCAGTGACGCAGCCTGGCGATCTGGTGGCCATCGAAGCCCCGGCGTTCTACGCCTGCCTGCAAGTGCTCGAACGCCTGAAACTCAAAGCCGTGGAAATCCCCGTGCACCCGCGCGACGGCATCGACCTCGGCGTGCTCGAACAAACCCTGGAGCGCCATCCGATCAAGGCCTGCTGGTGCATGACCAGCTTCCAGAACCCCATGGGCGCCACCGTGCCCGAGGCCAAGAAACAGCAGCTCGTGGAACTGCTGCGCCGCCACCAGGTGCCGCTGATCGAAGACGATGTCTACGCCGAACTGTATTACGGTCAACAAGCCCCGAAACCGGCCAAGGCCTTCGATACCGAAGGCCTGGTGATGCATTGCGGCTCGTTCGCCAAAAGCCTGGCCCCCGGTTACCGCATCGGCTGGGTCGCCGCCGGGCGCTACGCACAAAAGATCGAACGCCTGAAACTCATGACCTCGCTGTGCGCGTCCATGCCGGCGCAGGCAGCGATCGCCGATTACCTGCAACACGGCGGCTACGACCGGCACCTGCGTAAATTGCGTCATGCACTGGAAGACCAGCAAGCCGCCATGCTCGCCGCCATCGCCCGCTATTTCCCGGCGCAGACGCGGGTCAGCCAACCAGCGGGCGGGTACTTTTTGTGGCTGGAATTGCCGGAGCAGATGGATTCGTTGAAGTTGTTTCAAATGGCGCTGGCGCAGGGGATCAGCATTGCACCGGGGCCGATTTTTTCGCCGACGCAAAGGTTCAGGAATTGTATTCGGTTGAATTATGGGAGCCCGTGGGATGAGGCTGCGGAGAAGGCGATGGAGACGTTGGGGCGGATTGTGCGGTCGTTTTAAACAATAAATTGTGTTTATAGGCAGTTCATATGCGCGCTCGTTTTTTATCCTGACTACCCCATATCGCAGACACTATCGCGAAACCCGCGAGACTGTCAGCATTATCGCGAGCAATTCGACTGCGCAATGCGGGATCTTCGTTATACTTTTGCGTTCCAGCGCCCACTTCAAAATTATCAAGTACCGGAATATACCGTCCAAAACCCTTAGCCCAATCAGCCGTCGAAGCAAGACCCATTAGCATTTTTCTTGAGCGCTTCGTCAGCAAAGAACTATATTCATCATCAGAATAACAACCTTCCTCCTCAAGGTAATAATAATCATGCGTGGGCTCATCTTGATCCTGATGACTAACTTCATGAATTAACGTCTGTGCAATTTTCACTACCGAAGCACGATTTAAATATTCATCATTAATATAAATTTTGTTTCGCCTATCCGCGCGACTAACGAACGCAAATGCTTTTTTACGAGGATCATCCCCGTCAAAAAAAGTAACTATTTTCTCCTGCTTTGAATCTATTCGCCCAAGAGCAACCAGTATTTTATGATAGCGATCTTTTAATTCCGAGACATGATCAGCCTGGGAGGGTCCAAAATACGACTCATACAGCTCCGTTTTGTCAGAAATACTTTCAGTCATTTTTTTTACTGCCTCCCGGGCAAATGCCATGCCCTCGTTTAGCTTCTTGGCCACATCGGGAGTCTTTCTATTAATACTTTTCATTCCCCGCAGGTGTATCACACTGCGAATCCCTCGGCTCGTTTCAAATCGATAATCCAAATAATGTCTCAATATTGGAAAGTGACCCTGCTGATCAAAAAAGCTACAAGGAACATTCCTGACAAACCGATAAAAATTCAACCCATCCACATCCCCCGCCGGATCCGTATTCAACCAGCGCTGCAACCACGGCGCGTAATACCGCGCACCATAGTAATAAAGCCCCGTCGCATCCCGTTCCTTGCCTGAATAACGAATGGTCTTGTAGCTGGTTTCCACTTCATGCCGCCCCGCCAACCACGCCGTACCGCCGAAGGGGTAATAGACTTCCTGGCTGATGGTTTTAGCCTGTGCATCCACCTCAAAGGCACTCGACCCCAGGTGATCGTCAAAGCAGTAACGCCACTGATCGTTGTCCAATCCCGCTGGCGGCGGACTGTCCCAATGCAGCAGGCGTACAGTGCAGCGCCCGGCCTGTACGCTGATCACCTGGAGGCGTTCTTCTGTGGCGCTATTGGCATGCAGTTCGATGCCCGGCAAGTAACGTACCTCGGGCATATGCACGATGGATTTTGCAGTGAACTCCCGGTATTTGCGCAGACGAGCGCCTTCGCTGTCGTAGACATACCTCTCGATGTCGTCGGCGCCTTCAATCCGTGCCACTTGAGTGACTTGGGCCAACTGATTACGCCCATTCCACTGCAAAGCCTGCCCAGGTTGCAGCTCCAGCAGATTGCCGCGATCATCGAACAGTTCGTCAATCGCCGGCTGGCCGGCTCGGTTTTTCACGCTGCGATTGCTGTGCGATGCCACGCCCATGATCAAGGTATCGTCTACCGCGCCGTGATGCTGACGCTGCAGCAGATTGCCCGCTTCATCGTAATAATAAGTCTCTGTGTAATTGCACCAGCGACTGGCGTCCGGCGGGCCGAACCCCTGCCACTCGGGCAAAGCCGGCCCCAACGATGGCTTGGCGGTTTCCCAACCGGTGGCGCTGATCAGCTGATAGAGCGTGTCATAGGTGAAGCGCCGCACCGGCTCGATGCGCTGATTGGCAAAATGTTGAATAGGCAGCGCCGCATCGGCGATTTCGGTGATATTGCCTGCGGGGTCGTAGCCATAACTGAGCTTCTGCAGAATTCCCTGAGCGGGGCCTTGGGTATCGAGGTTCGTGAGCCGTCCATTGGCCGGGTCATAACTGCTGGTGGTACGCATGCCATTGCCTGCCCGCTCCTGTTCTATCTGGCCAAAGGCGTTGTACTCGATGGCATTGACCAACGTGTCGGCGGTGGATTGGCCAGCCCGTTGCAGCCCGACTGAATGCAGTTGCCCGGCGCGGTCATAGGTGAAATGTCGGGTATGACCTTTGGCGTCGGTTTGATGCGAGAGCTCACCCGAAGGCAGGAAGGACCAGGATGCCCGTGCACCCTCGCCCGGTTCCAACAGACGGTCGCACTCCGCTTCCACAAGGGGCCAATCGGGCGGATCAAAACTGTTCAAGAAATGACGAATTTCAAGCAGTACCGCCGCTGACATCCCGCATTCGGAAAGCAATCGACTGCCTGCCGGATCATCCTGTCGGATCGGCTGACCACAGCGATTGTGCCGGGCCTCTTCATCCGTCGCAGCGCCCCATTGGATACGCTCGGCACAGCGCTCCACCTCACCGATGCTTTGCTCGAACATCGCCACCGGCCGCAGCGACGAATCATGCTCAGTGCGACGATACCAACCGCGTTGATCCCATGACTCGATTACCTGCCCGGCGGGGCCGGGTAAATCGACTTGCCAGCCGGCATCGACGCTGTCGCTGCACAGCGACTGATTCGAAAGGCTGTAAGTGGTGGACAGGTTTGAAGGCGCATCGAGCAACGCAAACAATCGCGGATCGCGTTGCCGAGCAAGACGGCCAGCCCCGTCATACAGCTGATGCGTGACCCGTGACTCGGGCGACTCACTGGCCACGCGACGGTGATAAGCCACCTCACGAACAGCTAAACCACGAGGGTCGATGGCGCTCAGTGTTGGTGTGTGAATGTGCATGCACAGGGCGCCCGACTTTGAGAGGCTTCAACACACGCAGTGTTCGGTTGCGTGGCTCGCCGCCAATCTAGGCGCCCTTGTCAGCAGCGTCTACTGTCAGAAATAACAGGTGGACGCTGGCGGGCTCAACTCAGCGTCCACCACCCAGATCAACAAACGTCCCCGTTGCATAGGAAGCCTTGTCCGACAACAACCAGACAATCGCCTCCGCCACTTCATCCGGCCGCCCACCGCGGGCCATGGGAATTGCCGATTCCAGCTTGCTGACCCGGTCCGGATCGCCGCTCAAGGCATGGAAATCGGTGTAGATGTAGCCCGGGCGCACCGCGTTGACACGGATCCCCTCTCCCGCCACTTCCTTGGACAGGCCGATGGTGAAGGTGTCGAGCGCACCTTTTGACGCCGCGTAGTCGACATATTCGTTGGGCGCGCCCAAGCGTGCGGCCACCGAGGAGACGTTGACGATGCTGCCGCCCTGCCCGCCGTGCTTGGGCGACATGCGCAGGATCGCGTGCTTGGCGCAGAGGATCGGCGCCAGGACGTTGGTTTTCATGATCTTGAGGATGCGGAACTCGGACATTTCGTCGACCCGGGACTTTTGCCCCACGGTGCCGGCGTTGTTCACCAGCGCCGTGACCCGGCCCAGTTCGTTGTCGACCCGATGGAACAGCGCGATGACTTCGTCTTCGATGCTGACGTCGGCCCGTACCGCAATGGCTTGCGCACCGAGGGCGCGGACTTGCTCCAGCACGCCGAGTGCGGCCTTTTCGTCCGCCTGGTAGTTGATGCAGATCCGATAGCCCTGCGCGGCGGCCAACAGTGCGGTGGCGGCACCAATGCCGCGGCTGCCGCCGGTGATGACGATGACTTTGTCCATGCGAGCCTTCCCCCAATCAAAGCTTAAGCGGTCGGGGGCAAGAATAACCGCCATTGATGGTTTTTGCATGGCTTCGGCAGTGCTTTGTGGCGAGGGAGCTTGCTCCCGTTCGGCTGCGAAGCAGTCGGGATTTCAGGTGGCGCGGTAAGCTGAAAAGCTGGGGCCGCTTTGCGACCCAGCGGGAGCAAGCTCCCTCGCCACGGGTCAACTGACAACCAGTGCCTCGCCGCGATGGATTTCCATCATGAAACCTGCGGCCGGCAGCGGATGCCCCAGCAGGTAACCCTGCAACGAGTCGCAGCCCAGTTGCGTCAGGAAGTCCTGCTGCGAGTCCGTCTCCACACCTTCGGCAACGATGCGCAAGCCCAGCGCCTGGCCGAGCGCCACGATGGCCGAAACGATGGCGGCGTCATCGCTGTCGCGCTCCAGGTCGCGGACAAAACCGCGGTCGATCTTCAGTTCGTTGGCCGGCAGGCGCTTGAGGTACATCAAACTCGAATAACCGGTGCCGAAATCGTCGATGGACAGGTCGACACCCATTTCCGAGAGCTCCTGAAGCACCGTCATGCTCGCGTCGGCATCGCTCATGGCGGTGGTTTCAGTGATTTCCAGGGTCAGGCTGTTGGCCGGCAGATGGTGAGTCGCCAGTGCCTTGGCGACGCTCTGGACCAGTCCGGCATGGCAAAACTGGATGGCCGACAGGTTCACGGCGATGCGCCAATCGGTGTAGCCCAGCACGTACCACTCGCGCATCTGGCGGCACGCTTCGTTGAGCACCCACTCGCCGATCGGAATGATCAGCCCGGTTTTTTCCGCCAGCTCGATGAATTTGTCCGGCAACAGCAACCCTTGCGTCGGATGCTCCCAGCGCAACAGGGCCTCGGCGCCCACTGGCAGGCCATTGGCGGCATCGAACTTGGGCTGGTAATGCAGGCTGAATTCCTGATGTTCCACGGCATTGCGCAAATCCTGCAGCAATTGCAGTTGCTTGCGCGCGTTGGTGTTCATCGAGGCGTCGAAAAAGCTGTAGCCGTTTTTACCCGCGCCCTTGGCGTGGTACATCGCCGCGTCGGCGTTCATTAGCAATTCGTGGGCGGACTGCCCGTTACCCGGATAGAGCGCGATGCCGACACTGGCGGAAATGTGCAAATCATGTTCGGCAACCCGGAACGCCTGCCCGATCAACCCGACCTGGCGGGCCGCGAGGTTCAGGGCATCGTTCTGTTCGCTCAGTTGCACCAGCAACACAAACTCATCTCCGCCGATCCGCGCCAGGGTGTCCTGGCTGCGCAAGTCTTCGCGCAGGCGCAGGGCCACTTCGCGCAACAGCAAGTCGCCCATGTGGTGGCCGAAGGCATCGTTGACGGGCTTGAAGCCGTCCAGGTCGATGAACATCAGGGCAAAGCAACCACCCTGTTCACGAACCCGCGACATGGCCTGATCGATGCGGTCGGCGAGCAATGTCCGGTTCGGCAACCCTGTGAGAGTGTCATGCAGGGCCAGCTGGGTCAGTTCACGGTTGGCTTCGGTCAGCGACTGGGCCAGGCTCGCGGTGCGGGCCTCCAGGCGCGCATCGAGGATCGAGGTCAGCAAGGCAATGCACAGCACCGCCAACGTGGTGATCAGCACCAGGTTGTCCAGGCCCTTACCATTCAGGCCGTTGACCGCCGCCCCGCAAAAACTGCCATCGGCAAAGCGTGCAGCGGCCATCCCGGTGTAGTGCATGCCGACGATGGCGATGCCCATGATCACGGCGGCACCGCCACGGATCAGGCGGACATAAGGCGTGTGTTGGCGTAAATGGAACGCGATCCACAATGCCGCGCCCGAGGCAGCGACAGCGATCATCAGCGAAGCGCCGAACAGCGCTGGGTCATAGTCGATGCCCGGTTGCATGCGCATGGCGGCCATGCCGGTGTAGTGCATCGCGCTGATGCCGGCGCCCATGACCAGCGCGCCAAAGGCCAGTTGCCAGGCCGGCAGTTTTGGCTGATTGACCAGCCACAGCGCAAAACCGCTGGAAAGCACGCCGATCAACAGCGACAACAGGGTGATTGCACCGTCATAGCCCAGATCGATCGGCAGTTTGAACGCGAGCATGCCGATAAAGTGCATCGACCAGATGCCGATGCCCATGGCAATGGCCCCGCCCGCGGTCCACAAATGCACGGCACGGCCTTTGGCAGTGGCAATGCGTCCGGTCAGGTCGAGTGCGGTATAGGAAGCGAGAATCGCGACACAGAGCGAAATGATAACCAGGGTGGGGGAATAGCTACCGATGAGCATGGGGACTTCTCGCGAATACCCCCATTAACGGTATTGATTCTCGTCGGGGGAAAATGCGGCGATTGTACTGATTCCGAATGAGAACGCACTCACAAAATTAGCAAAGGGCCATCAGTCCGATGAAACGTCTGTTTTAAGGTTTTACATTAAGTCGGGCAACCACCGGACTTGAGGCTGGGATTACCGTGCCAGACACCTTGCGTCAAAGGTTAAAGCAATCATTTGTGGCGAGGGAGCTTGCTCCCGCTCGAGCGCGAAGCGGTCGCAAAAACAGATGACCGCGATCTTTCAGGAGCAATTGGGGGGCAGGTTTTGGGGCTGCTTGCGCAGTCCAGCGGGAGCAAGCTCCCTCGCCACAACAAGCCCCCTCGCCACAAAGTGCGTGGTCGTTATTGCGTATCGCTCAACTCAAGCTGCCCGTCCCAGCCACCGCCCAGCGCGGCAATCAACTGCACGCTGGCGATCAGGCGGCTTTGCAACAGGTCCAGGTTACTGCGCTCATTGTTCAGCGCCGCCGCCTGGGTCACCACCACATCGATGTACGCGATCAAGCCGGCCTTGTACTGATTCTGGGTCAGGCGCAACGATTCACGGGCGGCATCCAGCGCCTGTTGGCGCACGACGGCTTCGTCCTGCAGCACCTTGAGCTGCACCAGGAAGTTTTCCACTTCGCGGAACCCGTCCAGCACGGTCTGGCGGTACTTGGCCACTGTTTCGTCATAGGCCGCTTCACTGCGGTCGACTTCCGCCGAGCGCTGGCCGCCGTCGAACAGGGTCATTGCCAATTGCGGACCGACCGACCAGAAGCGGTTCGGCAGGCTGAACAAGTCTTTCGAGGTACTGCTGCTGTAACCACCGTTCAAGCTCAGGGTCAGGTCCGGGTAATAGGCCGCCTTGGCCACACCGATGTTGGCGTTGGCGGCCATCACCGAGCGCTCCGCGGATGCGATGTCCGGGCGACGCTCCAGCAACTGCGAAGGCAGAGCCGGCGGCACTTGCGGCAACTGCGGAATGTCCTGGCTTTCCGCCAGGCTGAACTCGGCTGGCGGCAGGCCGATCAGCACGGCAATGGCGTTCTCGAACTGGGCGCGTTGCCAGATCAGATCGATCATGTCCGCTTCGGTGCTCTTGAGTTGCGTCTGGGCCTGGGCCACGGCGTCCTTGCCCGATACGCCCGCGCGGTACTGGTTCTCCGTCATCTTCAGGGAGCGCTGATAAGCCTCGACCGTGTCCTGGAGCAGACGCTTCTGGCCGTCGATCACGCGCAATTGCAGGTAATTCTGCACCAGCTCCGACTGCTGACTCAGGCGCATGGCCGCCAGATCGGCAAAGCTTGCCTGGGCATTCGCGGTGTCGGCTTCCAGGCCACGGCGCAGCTTGCCCCACACATCCGCTTCCCAACTGACGCCCGCCTGGGCCGAATACGTGTCGCGAATACCGCTGGACGAACTGCTCAGGCTGGAGTTGCTGCTGCCGGTGCCCTGGCTTGAACGGTTCTTGCTGACGTTCAGGTCGACCGTCGGGAAAAACGCCCCGCGTGCGCTGCGCACCAAGGCCTGGGCCTGACGGTACTGGGCTTCGGACTGGGCGACGGACTGGTTGGCGCTGTTGAGCTTCTCGATCAGGCCATTGAGCTGTTGATCGCCGTACAGCTCCCACCATGCGCCGCGCGCCAGGGCATCGCTCGGGTTGGCCTGGCGCCAGCCTTCTGCGGCCTTGTACTGCGCCGGTTCCGCGGTTTGCGGGCGCTGGTAATCCGGGCCGACGGCGCAGGCACTGAGCATCGCCACGCACAGTGACAGGCTCAGCAGACGCGAGCCTCGAGCCGTGATCAGCGGTGCAGCCAGGTTGAAAAGCGAACGTTCAGTCATAGCGGAGTTTCCAGAGCAGCATCGGTACGCACCCCACGCCATTTGTTGAAGCGATGGCGCAGTTTGTCGAGATAGAGGTAAACCACCGGCGTGGTGTAAAGCGTCAGCACCTGGCTGAAGATCAGCCCGCCGATGATGGTCAGGCCCAGCGGCTGGCGCATTTCCGCCCCTTCGGCACGGCTCAGCAGCAACGGCAAGGCACCGAGGATCGCCGCCAGGGTGGTCATCAGGATAGGTCGCAAACGTTGCAGGCAGGCACTGCGAATCGATTCCAGCGGTGCCATGCCCTGATGCCGCTCCAGCTGCAACGCCAGGTCGATCATCAGAATCGCGTTTTTCTTGACCACGCCGATCAACAGAAACAGCCCCAGCAACGAAATCAGGCTGAACTCGCCGCCCAGCGCATAGATCGACAGCAACGCGCCGACCCCGGCCGACGGCAGGGTGGACAGGATGGTCAGTGGATGAATGTAACTTTCGTACAGCACACCCAGCACCAGATACACCGCCACCAGCGCCCCCAGGATCATCCACGGCTGGCTTTTCTGGGTCGCCGCGAACGCGTCGGCTGTGCCGGCCATTTTCGCAATCACCTCTTCCGGCAGCCCGACCTTGGCAATCGCCCGCTCGATGGCGGCACCGCCCTGCTCCACGGTCACGCCTTCGGCCATGTCGAAGGCAATGCTTTCCGAGGCGAACTGGCCTTCGTGACTGACCCTGTCGTTTTCCAGGCTGCTTTCGTAATGGGCGAAGGTCGACAGCGGAATCCGCGCGCCATCGGCAGTGATCACCTGGACCTGCTTGAGGGTGACCGGGTCCTGGGCGTATTTCGGGTTGACCTCCATCACCACCTGATACTGGTTGAGGCTGTCGTAGATGGTCGAAATCTGCCGTTGGCTGTAGGCGTTGTTCAGCACCGCCGTGACCATGTCCATGTCGACACCCAGGCGCTTGGCCTGGTCACGGTCGACGATCAGGGTCACTTGCCGGGCGCCCCGGCCTTCCCGCGCATCGATGGCCGTCAGTTCCGGCAAGGCCCTGAGCGCGGTGACGACTTTCGGATACCACTCGCGCAATGCCCCGAGATCCCCGCTTTGCAGGATGTAGGAGTATTGCGAGGTGGTCTGCTCACGGCCGCCACCGAACTGCAGGTCCTGGTCCGCCATGAGCATCAGCTGAGCGCCGGGCACCTTGGGCATTTCCTTGCGCAGGCGTTCGATGACTTTCTGCGCGGAAATGTTGCGCTCCTTGATCGGCTTCAGGCGTACCAGCATGAAGGCGTTGTTGGTGCCGTTACTGCCGCCTATGAAACCGGCGACGCTTTCTACCGCCTCATCCTTCAATACAGCCCGACGGAAAATCTCCATCTTCGGCTGCATCACGCTGAAGGACAGGCCGTCGTCGCCGCGCACGAAACCGATCAGTTGGCCGGTATCCTGCTGAGGTAGAAATGTTTTAGGAACAACGACATACAGCACAATATTAACACCGATTGTCACGAACAGACTGAGCAACGTCAGGCGTTTGTGGCGCAGCACCCAGTCGAGGCTGGTGGCGTACTTGCCAACCATCCAGTCGTTGGCCCGCCGGCTCCAGCGTTGCAGGCGGTTCTCCTGCCCCGGCGTGTGCGGCTTGAGCCAGCGGGCGCAGAGCATCGGGGTCAGGGTCAACGACACCAGCAGCGAAACCACGATGGCCGCCGCCAGGGTGATGGAGAATTCGCGGAACAGGCTTTCAATGATCCCGCCCATGAACAGGATCGACAGGAACACCGCCACCAGTGACACGTTCATCGACAGCAAGGTAAAGCCGACTTCCTGAGCGCCGAGGTAGGCCGCCTTCATCGGCCGCACGCCTGCGTCGATGTGCCGGGAAATGTTCTCCAGCACTACGATGGCATCGTCCACCACCAGCCCGGTGGCCAGGATCAATGCCATCAGAGACAGGTTGTTCAGCGAAAAGCCGTAGAGGTACATCACGGCAAAGGTACCGACCAGCGACACCGGCACCGCCAGGGTCGGGATCAGCGAGGCGCGGAAGTTACCCAGGAACAGGAACACCACCAGGATCACCAGCGCCACGGCAATCAGCAGAGTCATTTCCGCTTCATGCAGCGTGGCCTTGATCACCGGAGAACGGTCCATGGCCAGGTTCAGCTTGACGCTGGCCGGCAACACCGCCTGCAACGCCGGCAACTGCGCCTTGATCTCGTTGACCGTCTCGATGATGTTGGCCCCGGCCTGCCGGTTGATCACCAGCAGCACCGCCGCGTCGTCGTTGAAGAAACCGCTGTTGTAGCGGTCTTCGACGCCGTCGCTGACCTTGGCCACGTCCTTGAGGCGCAGGGCCGCGCCGCCGTTGTAGTGGATGATCAGCGACTCGTAGTCCTTGGCCTTTTCCAACTGGTCGTTGGCCTGGACCTGCCACAGCCGCTGATCGTCTTCCACCGAACCCTTGGGCCGGCGCACGTTGGCATTGGCGATGGTGTTGCGCACATCGTCCAGGGCCACGCCGTACTGGTTCAGCGCCTGCGGTTCGAGTTCGATCCGCACCGCCGGCAGCGAACTGCCGCCGATCTGCACCTCGCCGACGCCCTGCACCTGGGACAGGCTCTGGGACAGGATCGTCGAGGCCAGGTCATAGAGCTGGCCTTTTTCCAGCACATCCGAGGTCAGCGACAGCACCATGATCGGCGCCTGGGACGGGTTGACCTTCTTGTAGGTCGGCATGCTGCGCATCCCACTGGGCAGCAGGTTGCGCGAGGCGTTGATGGCCGCCTGCACTTCCCGCGCCGCGCCGTTGATGTCGCGGTCGAGGTCGAATTGCAGGATCACCCGGGTCGATCCCTGGCTGGACCGGCTGCTCATGGTGTTGACCCCGGCGATGGCGCCGAAGGAGCGCTCCAGCGGCGTGGCCACGGTCGACGCCATCACCTCGGGACTGGCGCCGGGCAGGCTGGCCTGGACCACGATCACCGGAAAGTCCATTTGCGGCAGCGGCGACACGGGCAGCAAACCGAAGCTCACGCCACCCAGCAGCATGATCGCCAGGCTCAGCAACATGGTCGCAACCGGGCGCTTGATGAAAGGTCCCGAGAGATTCATCGATGACTGCTCCCGGCACCAACCCACGAGCCTTGCTGCCCCCCTGTGGGAGCGGGCTTGCTCGCGAAGAGGACCTTGCATTCAACATCCCTGTCGACTGACCGGACGCCTTCGCGGGCAAGCCCGCTCCCACAGGTTATGCAGGCCGTCATACCGCCGTCTCCTGAGCGCCGGTCTTGCCAAAGCGCCGACCGAGACGATCGAAATACAGGTAGATCACAGGCGTAGTGAACAGGGTCAACACCTGGCTCAGCAACAGGCCGCCGACCATCACCAGGCCCAGCGGTTGGCGCAGTTCCGCGCCGGAACCGGTGGCCAGCATCAACGGCACGGCACCGAAGAGCGCGGCCAGGGTGGTCATCAGGATCGGCCGAAAACGCAGCAAGGCCGCCTGATAGATCGCCGTTTGCGGGTCCATGCCCTGGTTGCGCTCGGCGTCGAGGGCGAAGTCGATCATCATGATCGCGTTCTTCTTGACGATGCCGATCAGCAGAATGATGCCGATGATCGCGATCATGCCCAGGTCGTTGCCGCTGAGGATCAACGCCAGCAAGGCGCCCACCGCCGCCGACGGCAAGGTCGAGAGAATGGTGATCGGGTGGATGTAGCTCTCGTAGAGCACGCCCAGCACGATGTACATGGTCACCACCGCTGCCAGGATCAGCAGCAAGGTGCTCGACAACGAAGCCTGGAACGCCTCTGCCGCGCCCTGGAACTGGGTCTGCACGCCAATCGGCATGCCGATGTCCTTCTGCACCTGCTCGATGATCTCGACCGCATGCCCCAGCGCCACGCCGGGCGCCAGGTTGAAGGACATCATCACCGCCGGGAACTGGCCGATGTGGGTGATCGCCAGTTGCGCCTGACGCTCCTCGATATGCGCCAGGCTGGACAGCCGCACCTGCCCGCCATCGGTGGTCTTGACGTGAATCTGGTTCAACGCATCCGGGCCGATCTTCTCGCCGGACTGCGATTGCAGGACCACACGGTACTGGCTCGCCTGGGTGTAGATCGTGGAAATCTGCCGCTGGCCGAAGGCGTCGTACAGCGCATCGGTGATGTTCGACACCGACACCCCGACCCGCGACGCCGCATCGCGGTCGATCACCAGATAAACCTGCAAGCCCTTGTCCTGCAGATCGCTGGCCACGTCGGTCAATTCCGGGCGGTCGGCCAAGGCTTCGACCAAGCGCCCGCTCCACAGGCTCAGCAACTCCGAGTCCGGTGACGACATGCTGAACTGGTACTGCGTGCGGCTGACCCGGTCCTCGATGGTCAGGTCCTGCACCGGCTGCATGAACAGGCGGATACCGACCAGCTTGTCCAGCTCCGGTTGCAGGCGGGCAATCACTTGCGTTGCACTCAGGTCACGGTCGTGGTGCGACTTGAGGTTGATCAGCAACCGACCGCTGTTGAGGGTCGAGTTGTCGCCGTCGACACCGATGTAGGAGGACAGGCTCTCGACCGCCGGGTCGGCCAGAATCACCTTGGCCAGCTCCTGCTGGCGCTCGCTCATGGCGGCGAAGGAAATCGATTGCGGCGCTTCGGAAATGCCCTGGATAACCCCGGTGTCCTGCACCGGGAAGAAGCCCTTGGGCACCACCATGTACAGGAATACCGTGAGCGCCAGAGTGCCAATGGCCACCATCAAGGTCAGGGGCTGGTGCTTGAGCACCCACTGCAACTTGCGACCATAAGCGGCGATCATCCAGTCGATGAACGCACCGCTGGCGCGATAGAAACGCCCCTGCTCGGCTTCCTTGGGTTCGCGCTTGAGCAGCCGCGCGCACATCATCGGCGTCAGCGTCAGGGAAACCACCAGGGAAATCAGGATCGCCACCGCCAGCGTAATGGCGAACTCGCGGAACAAGCGCCCGACCACGTCCGCCATGAACAGCAGCGGGATCAGCACGGCGATCAGCGACAACGTCAGGGAAATCAGGGTGAAACCGATCTGCTTGGCGCCCTTGAGCGCCGCGTTCAGCGGGCTGTCGCCCTCCTCGATGAAGCGCGCAATGTTCTCCAGCATGACGATCGCATCGTCCACCACGAAACCGGTGGCGATGGTCAGGGCCATCAGCGTCAGGTTATTGACCGAGAACCCGGCCAGGTACATCACGCCGAACGTGCCGATCAACGACAGCGGCACGGCCACCGAAGGAATGATCGTGGCGCTGGCGCGACGCAGGAACAGGAAGGTGACCATGACCACCAGGGCGATGGCGATCAGCAATTCGTGCTGCACGTCCTTGACCGAGGCGCGGATGGTCTGGGTGCGGTCGGTCAGCACCACCACGTCGAGGCCGGCCGGCAGGTTGTCGGTGATGCTCGGCAGCAAGGCCTTGATTCGGTCCACCACCTCGATCACGTTGGCGCCGGGCTGACGCTGGATGTTGAGCAGCACGGCCTGGTTTTCGTTGGCCCATGCCGCGAGGCGTTCGTTCTCGGCGCCGTCGACAATTTCTGCCACGTCCTTGAGCCGCAACGGCGCGCCGTTGGCATAGGCCAGGATCAGGTTGGCGTAGTCCTTGGGCGACGTCAGTTGATCGTTGGCATCGAGCATCGAAACCCGGGTCGGGCCGTCGAAGTTGCCCTTGGGCTGGTTGACGTTGGAGGCGCCGATCAGGGTGCGCACGTCCGACAGGTTCAAGCCGTTGGCGGCCAGGGCCTCCGGGTTGACCTTGATGCGCACGGCCTGGCGTTGACCACCGGCGATGCTGACCATGCCGACGCCGCTGATCTGGGCGATTTTCTGCGCCATGCGCGTATCGACCAGATCGTTGAGTTTGGGCAGCAACATGGTTTTGGAGGTGATGGCCAGGGTCAGCACCGGCGTGTCGGCCGGGTTGACCTTGTTGTACACCGGCGGTGCCGGCAGGTCCTTGGGCAGTAGGTTGGTGGCCGCGTTGATCGCCGCCTGCACCTGTTGCTCGGCCACGTCCATGTTGATGTCGAGGCTGAACCGCAACGTCAGTACCGACGCGCCGCCGGAACTGGTGGAGGCCATTTGTGTCAGGCCGGGCATCTGCCCGAACTGCCGCTCAAGCGGCGCGGTCACCGCGCTGGTCATGACATCCGGACTGGCGCCGGGGTACAGGGTCATGACGCGAATGGTCGGGTAGTCGACCTGGGGCAGCGCCGACACCGGCAGCAGCCGATAGGCAATCACGCCGGCCAGGATAATCGCCAGCATGCTCAGCGTGGTGGCTACCGGGCGAAGGATGAACAGCCGCGAGAGATTCATGCGCCGCCCTTTTTCGCCTTGTCGGTGGTCGCGGGCTCAGCCGCGTTGAGCGCCGACTTGCCCTGCAGGTGTTCGGTTGGCGTGGTCGGCACGTCCTGGCTGTCGTTGACCACCTCCACGTCGCTGCCGTCCTTCAGGCGGTCAGTGCCTTCCAGTACGACCCGCTCGCCTGCGGACAGGCCTTCGGTGACCACGGTGTTCAGGCCGTCACTGGCGCCGACTTTCAACTGACGGATCTTGACCTTCTTGTCACCGTCCAGGACATAGGCGAATGTGCCGTTGGTGCCGAACTGGATCGCGGCGGACGGTGCGAGCACCACGTTTTTGAGGGTGTCGGCCAGCAGGCGCACATTGACGAACTGGTTGGGGAACAGCGACTGATCACGGTTCTCGTAGCGGGCCTTGAATTTCAGGGTGCCGGTGGTGACGTCGATCTGGTTGTCCAGGCTCTGCAGTACCCCAGTGGCCTGCAACTTGGTATCGCCGCGATCCCAGGCTTCAGCCGGCAATTGGGCACCGCTGCGATAACGGGCGAGCACGGTGTCGAGGCTGTTTTCCGGGAGGGTGAAGGCCACGCTGATCGGTTGGGTCTGGGTGATGATCGCCAAGGCGGTGGTGTCGTTGGCCGCTACCAGGTTGCCGACGTCCAGTTGACGCAGGCCTACGCGACCGGTGATGGGTGCGCGGATCCGGGTAAATTCAAGGTTGAGTTTGGCATCGTTGACCGCTGCCTGATTGGTCTTGACCGTGCCCTGGAACTGACCGACCAGCGCTTCGGCGGTGTCCAGGGTCTGCTTGGCAATACTGTCTTCGCGGTACAGGCCGCGATAGCGCTCGACATCGACCTGGGCGTTTTTCAGTTGCGCCTGATTCTGCAGCAAGGTGCCTTCGGCCTGCAGCAAGGCGTTCTGGTAAGGGCGCGGGTCGATTTCGGCCAGCAGGTCGCCGGCCTTGACCATCTGCCCTTCTTCGAAATAGATCTTGACCAGCTCACCGCCGACGCGGCTGCGCACGTTGATGGTGTTCAGCGCCGTGACCGTGCCCAGCGCCTTGAAATACAGCGGGAAGTCACCGGTGACGGCCGCAGCCACGCGCACCGGTACCGGCCCTGACGCACCGCCAAACCCCGGACGCATGCCCCCCGATCGACCGGTATGCCCGGCAACGGCTTTCTGCCCCGCCGCCTCTTTGGGTGCAGCGCTGCCCGGCCAGAATTTCCAGCACAGGGCGGCAATGACCAACAGGACAAGCAGGCCGAACAGCCAGCGACGGGGACTACGGGAAGCGGAGGATTGCATTGAGTGATCAACCATTGGGCGCGTGGGCTTTTTTACATGAGGCTGAACGATAAGCACTGGCGGGTTTTAAGCAAAGCGCCTTTACCGGCAATTTACTTTCGGCTTACGTAACAGGAGTTTTATCCAAGACACTGAAACACAAATGAAAACGGCCTGGACAGGGCCAGGCCGTTAAACATTGTAAAGGTACGCTTATTTCAGAACAGCAAGTGCCGCTTCGTAGTTCGGCTCGTCAGCGATTTCGCCAACCAGTTCGCTGTGCAGCACGTTGTCGTTCTCGTCCAGAACCACGACGGCGCGAGCGGTCAGGCCCTTGAGCGGACCGTCGGCGATGGCCACGCCGTAGTTCTGGATGAACTCGGCGCCGCGCAGGGTCGACAGGTTCTGTACGTTTTCCAGGCCTTCGGCGCCGCAGAAGCGGGCCTGGGCGAACGGCAGGTCAGCGGAGATGCACAGCACAACGGTGTTGGCCACGTCGCTGGCCTGGGCGTTGAACTTGCGTACCGAGGTGGCGCAGGTCGGGGTATCAACGCTTGGGAAGATGTTCAGCACTTTGCGCTTGCCGGCAAAGTCTTTGAGGGTAACGTCGGACAGATTGCCGGCAACCAGGGAAAAGGCTGGCGCCTTGGAACCGGCTTGTGGCAGTTGGCCGTTGACTTGAACCGGGTTGCCTTTAAGAGTGACTTGAGCCATGAACGGAGTCCTTCTGAACGTTGTGGTGGAGAATTTTGACGAAGTCGAAGTTAACCACGAAATTGTCCGACGACCTATCCAAAAACACAAATGGTCATAGGTTTCAGAGAAAAGACACCCATCCGGGAAACGACCCAAAACCTGTGGGAGCAGTTCTCCCACAGGAGCCTTCTGAGCCAAGGAAAGCTATTATTAAACTGCTCTCACTACCTCAATAGGAGGGCGAAGTACCACTCCAGACTTATAGACAATAGTTAAGTCAACTTTCCCAAAATATAGATTATTCAAATCCTTATAGCGAACCCTTATAGCTATTTCTCCCGACCTCATATCATCTGGCAGATCTTCAGCACTGGAGACGCCAACTTCATTCGCAACCAACACTCCGTCAGCCATAAGATCTATTGTATAGAGCGCATCAGAATCATATGTGATTTTAAGGATGGGGTCCTGCTCAAGCGCCCCCCACTCCTTTCCTGGATAATACGTTTTCAGCTTATAAAATTTGCTGTAGTTGAGAAGCAAATCATGGGAGCCCTGATCATGGCCCTCAAGCACATAAGAAGCGTACTCTGTCAATTCCTTGGGAACAACAAGAACTTCCAGGGAAGAGCTTGCCCCCAACGAACTAAACGTAAAATTATGATACCCAACAGAACCAACAGCATATATCTCCGCCTCAGAATATTCCGAGCCAGATTTGAGCATTGCATGCCACCGCTTATCTGAAACAGTAGGCGCAGTCACTATGACGTTTCTCGTTTCTTCTTCCGCCCTCATCAAAAACTCAAACACGGCATGTTCAGGCAGTATCAACTTATCAGCTTCAGGATTAAACACATAAACTTCCGTGCCCGCGTCAAAGTTAACCCATGGCGTGATTCTAAAACTTTTGCAAGCCTCCCAAAAACTCAAAGCGCTCACACCCGATACTTTATCATTCATGATCTCACACTCCTCAATCAATTAAAAAACAAAACACGAAACCAAATGGACCGCTCACAACAAACCTCTTCAATCAGCCAGAGGTGACAACCCATCATTTCCACTTTCAAGCTGATCTATTTCAATAGGTATCCTCAAAGGCTCCAGCCCCTTTAGCAGTACCTCCATATATACCCTTCGATAGTCAAACCCTTCAGTATCCCTGGCCCTGATGGTTCTTTTCGCCCCACCAGATCCGGGTGACTCAATATTCATGAACTCGTCAAGTGGCGGCAACAATTCAATATCAACCCCGGGCTCTTTAACGTCGACAAATTTACACTTCCAGCCCACAAAGACGCCATCCTCAGCCTTTGGCACAATAGAGATTTCTTTGCTTACGTTAAATTTAAGCAAAATCGGGAAAGCACCGTGATCTACGCCACCACTCATTATTTTTAAACCAGCAGAGTGTGGCCCTCTAAAGTACCTGAACTCCCACGGCTCACTCACTTGACCTCCGTAATCCAGGCTTAGCAAATGTTTCTTTTGAGCTGCCGGATTATCCAGCCCTACAAATTCGACAGCAGTTGAATCCACGACCTTGAACTCGGTGGGTGTTATTGCAACAGAGGGATTAGCCCCCTGCACCCACTTAAAACTTACCACCCTACCTTTAAGTGGACTTGTAGCCAGTGGTCTTATTGTCAGGCGTGCGCTGTCCTTGGATAGCGCTATACCTTCACCCTCCAGATCGACTGGAGTTGCACTTCCACCCGCGGGTGTAATCGAAATTTCAGCAAGTTCATCTTCAAGGTTTTTCGATAAAACGAAACCTTTCATCACGGCTGTTTTTGCTTGCTCTCCATAAGCAACTTCCACATTGAAAGTTCCGCTTTTGCTGTCGGGCCCTGTAATTTCCCAGTTGTAATCGGCTGTCGGGCTACGGAATCCTGGTTGACTCTTCAAATCAGTTTCCGGCAGGTTGCCTCCGGCTACGTAACGCAACTGAAGTTGAACTCCGTCGATAGGACTGCTGGACTTTGGCTTCAATGAAAGCGTACGTCCCTGCCCCCGTAGAAAAACTGCTCCTTCCAATGGCACTGAATCGTCATCTACCGTCATGTCCACTTCATCAGCCAGATCGTTCGACAACAACTTGCTGGTGGCCAGGATGATCGGCGTGGCCATGTCTTGCCCCGTCAGCACCAACTCGAAGGTGCCGCTTTTGGTCGCACCGGTCACGGTCCAGTTGTGCGCGTCTTGTGGCTCGTTGAATTTCGGGCTGCTGGTCACGTTCGCCGGATCCAGCCCGGTTTTGACGCAGCACGTCAACGTCACCGGATGGTCACCCAACGGACTG
Source organism: Pseudomonas sp. GM33 (assembly GCF_000282295.1). Lineage (NCBI taxonomy): Bacteria > Pseudomonadati > Pseudomonadota > Gammaproteobacteria > Pseudomonadales > Pseudomonadaceae > Pseudomonas > Pseudomonas sp. GM33. The sequence continues at coordinate 101 of NZ_AKJO01000080.1, read as the reverse complement.
TCGGGTTTGGGTTTTAGTATGAGTTTCTGGCCAATCCCCCGGATAAATACATTGCCTGCTTCGGGAACGGGTGCTCCGTCGATCTCGACGTCCACCTCTTC
>NZ_AKJO01000079.1:0-80303 GCF_000282295.1 Pseudomonas sp. GM33 | reverse complement strand
CCCCGGCCACCGCCGCGGCTGCCGCGCTGTACTTCAGGAAGTCCCTGCGCGGGAAGCTCAATTCATGGTTCGCTTGAGTAATCTTGTTTTTGTTATCGCTCATTGCATTGCCCCTGATCAAAAAGCTAATGAATTACCGGTTCAAAACCACGCAAGACACCGGGCCAGGGCCCGGTGCATACAACATTTGAATCGCCAACCGTCACACCTGGATCGCCTTCACTTCGACGAACTCGTTGAGTCCCTCCTCACCCCACTCCCGGCCATTGCCCGATTGTTTGTAGCCACCGAACGGCGCCTGGTAATTGAACGCCGCGCCATTGAGGAAGCACTGGCCGGCACGCATCTGCCGGCCCAGGTGCAAGGCACGCTCGGCACTACCGGCCCAGACGCCGCTGGACAGTCCGAACGGCGAGTCATTGGCGATCTGCACCGCTTGCGCCTCGTCGCCGTAGGGAATCAGGCACAGCACCGGGCCAAAGATTTCTTCCTGGGCGATGCGCATGCGGTTGTCGACATCGGCGAACAGCGTCGGGCTGACATAGAAGCCGCGCTCGAAGGCTGACGGCGCATCACCGCCGCACAGCAGCCGTGCGCCCTCCTGTTGGCCGACCTTGATGTAATCGAGCACGGTGCGTTTTTGCCCCGCGGAACACATAGGTCCGAGGAAGCTTTGCGGATCCAGGGGATCGCCCATGCGCAGGCTCAGGGTCTCCTGCAGGGCGATTTCCACGGCTTCGGCATAGCGGCTGGCCGGCAGCAGCATGCGGGTCAGCGCGGTGCAGGTCTGGCCGGAGTTGATCATCAAGTCCTGCACGCCGTAGCGCACGGCCGCGTCCAGGTCCGCATCCTCGGCAATCAGCAGCGGCGACTTGCCGCCCAGTTCCAGGCATACGCGCTTGACTGAAGGCGCCGCCGCTTGCGCAACGCGAACGCCAGCGCCGGTGGAACCGGTAAACGACACCATGTCCACGTCGGGGTGTTTGGCCAGCGCTTCGCCGACTTTCGAGCCCGGCCCGCTGACCAGGTTGAACACCCCGGCCGGCAAGCCGATGTCTTCTATCATCTGCGCCAGCAGAAACGCGTGCAGCGGCGTTTCCTGGCTCGGCTTGACCACCACGGTGCAACCGGCGGCCAGGGCCGGCGCGAGTTTGCCGATCAACTGGTGCAGCGGGTAATTCCACGGGTTGATGAACGCGCAGACGCCGACCGCCTCGCGGATCACCAGCGAATTGCCGACTTCGCGCACCTCGTCCATGAGATGAGCCAGTTCGACGTACTGCTCAAGGCCAGCGATCGGCCCGTCGACCTGCACCGAGCGGCACCATTGCACCGGCATGCCCAACTCAGTGGTGATGACCGAGGCCATCTCGTCAGCGCGGGCACGCAATTGCCCGGCCAGGGCGCGAATGTAACCGGCGCGCACGCTGGACGGCGTACGCGACCATGAATCGAAGGCCCGGCGTGCAGCGGCCACAGCGTTTTCGACATCGAGTTCATCACCGAGCGGCACGCTGCCAGCCACTTCTTCCGTGGCTGGGTTGATCACCTGGGCGATGCCCTGCCCCGACGGTTTTTGCCAGCGGCCATCAATGTACAGTGCGTTGTGGTTAAGCATGAACCTGGCTCTCCATCAATTCCTGGGCACAACGGGCAATCCGCTGGCAGGCATCGCGCAAGGGTTCGGCGCCGACCACCAGACCGAGGCGAATGTGCCCCGCCGCGCTCGGCCCAAAGGCCTCGCCGGCCAATACCGACACACCGTGGCGATCCAGCAGACGGTCGGCAAACGCCTGGGCACTGAGCCCGGTCTGGCGGATATCGAGCATCACGAACATGCCGCCGTCAGGTTTCAACGCCCGCACGCCGGGGCAATCGGCCAGGCTGTCGCACACCAGGTCGCGACGCTGGCGATAGGCTTCGCGCATGGCCTCCAGTTCCGGCAGGTTGCTTTCCAGGGCCACCACGGCAGCGTCCTGAATGAAATCCGGCGAGCCGTAGAGCATGCACAGCGCAAGGTTTTCCAGGTGCGCAGCGAGGGACGGTGGCGCCACCACCCAGCCGACGCGCCAGCCGGTCATGGCGTGGGATTTCGACAGGCTGTTGAGGGTCGCGGTGCGCTCGGCCATGCCCGGCAGGCTCGCCGGGCTGACGTGCTCGCCTTCAAACAGCAGTTCGCTGTAGACCTCGTCGGAAATCAGCCACAGGTCGTGGGCGATGCACAACTCAGCCAGTGCGGCCCAGGTGCTGCGCGGCAGACTGGCGCCGGACGGGTTGTGCGGACTGTTCAGCGCCAGGGCCCGGGTGCGCGGCGTGATGCGTGCGGCGACATCTTCAGGCAACACGCGGAAGCCGTTTTCCGAACGCACCGGCACCGGCACCACCACGGCGCCGCAGGCACCGAACACGGCTTCGTAGGTGACGTACATCGGTTCGGCGACTATCACTTCGTCACCGGGATTGAGCACGCATTGGGCGACGCTGAACAGCGCACATTGCGCCCCGGCCAGGACGGTGACCTGATCGGCCGAAACGCTTTGACCGCTGCGTTGTTGATGACGCCTGGCAATGGCCTCACGCAGGGCACGCTTGCCGCGCACCTCGGCGTAATGAGTGTTGCCGCTCAGCAGGCTGTCGATGGCACCCTGCACGATGGGCTGTGGCGTGTCGAAATCCGGGTCGCCCACGGACAGCAGCAAAATGTCCTGGCCCTGCTCGCGCAGTGCCAGGGCGCGGTAGTGAATATCCCACGCGGCAGCGCCATCACCGGCGATACGTTGAGTCAGATCGGAAAAGCGCATGGCTTCGTCCCCTTCAAATACAGATCAGTGCGCGCAGGCATGCTTGAGTTCGATCAAGGTCACGCCGTTACGCTTGAAGCCGTGGCGCAAGTCGGTCTGCAACTCGGCCAGGCTTTGCGGCTGGTTCACCGTGCAACCGAATGCACGTGCGAGGGCTGCGAAATCCGGATTGCGCGGAAGTACGCCGATGGGTTCGATGTCCAGCCCGAGCATGTCATCGCGGATCTGCCCCAGGGCGTCGTTGTTCCACAGCAGCACCACCAGCGGGCTGTCCAGCTCTTCCACTGCCGTCGCCAGTTCCTGCGCGGTGTAGAGGAAACCACCGTCGCCAACCAGCACCAGACCGGGCCGTTGCGGTGCGCCGAACTTGGCGCCGATCCCCGCCGGCAGGCCATAACCCAAGGTGCCGTAGCCTGTCGGGTGCAGCCAGCTGCGGATGGCCAGGCTGTCAAAGGCGTAGTTACCCGTATACGCAAGCTGGGTCATGTCGGTGCTGATGAAAGCGTTTTCCGGCAGCTCTACAGCAATACGGTCGAGAATCGCCTGATGGATGGACTGCAACGGGCCATGACTGGCCTTGACCGCTTCGCGCAATGCGGCAACCGAGGCATTCGCAGTGCCGGCATCACGCACGTCAGATGGCAGGCGCTCAAGCAAATCGCTGAGGGTTTGTTGTGCATCGCCCTGCAAGGCCACTGCGCAGGGGTAGAAATCGTTGAATTTGCGCGGGTCGATATCGACGCGCAGCAGTTCACCCTTGAGCGGCAGGCGTTCGCGCCAGAAGTCGGTGTCGGCCATTTCGGTGCCAACCGCCAGCACCACGTCGGCCTCGGCGATCAAGTTCCAGCCCGGCTCCACACACAGGGAGGAACCGGCGTTGAGCGGTGCATCCGGTGGCAGCAGACCCTTGCCGGCGACGCTGGTGAACAGTGGCGCAGCGAGACGCGTGCTGAGTTCACTCAGTTCCTGCACGGCATTGAGTGCACCGCCACCGGCGATGATCATCGGGCGTTTGGCCGCGTTGAGTTTGGCCACGGCTTGATCCAGCGCAGTGGCGGATGCCGGACCACGGCCCGGGCGACGCACCACCTCGTTGCTCCAGTCACGGGCGATCGGCGCCGCCAACACGTCCAGCGGCACCGAGATGTGCACCGGGCGCGGCCGCTCGCTGTCGAACACCGCGTAGGCACGGGCGACCAGCTCCGGCAAATCTTCGGCGGTCAGCGCCACAGCCGAGAACGCCGTGATCGGCGCGGTCATCGCCCGTTGATCCTGGCACTCGTGCAGGCTGCCCCAACCCTTGCCGAGGCTGGCGCTGTGGTTGACGCTGGAAATCACCAGCATCGGAATCGAATCGGCATAGGCCTGGCCAATACCGGTGGCGGCGTTGGTCACGCCGGGGCCGGTGATGACGAAGCACACGCCGGGTTTGCCGCTGACCCGGGCATAACCGTCGGCCATGAAGCTGGCGCCCTGTTCATGACGGGTCAGCACGTGGCGAATGCCGCTGCCGGGCAAGCCGCGATACAGCTCCAGGGTGTGTACGCCGGGGATGCCGAACACGGTATCGACGCCGTAGTTGGCCAACAGGCGCACCAGGGCCTGGCCGCCGGTCAAGGTTTTGCTTTGCATGTTCATGTCCTCACTCGTGGCCGAGGCGAATCAACGCATCGACCGCAGTCGTGCCCTGGGCACCGACCAACAATGGGTTCACATCGAGTTCCAGCAGTTGCGCGGCGTTTTCGCAGGCGTAATCGGCCACAGCGCGGATCGCCGTCACCAGGGCGTCGAGGTCAGCAGGCTCGCGGCCACGGAAGCCTTGCAGCAACGGGGCGCTGCGCAGGCTGAGCAAGGCATTGCGGATCGCACCGTCGGTGGTCGGCAGCAACAGGCTGCGACTGTCCTTGAGCAACTCCACCAGAATGCCGCCGGCACCGATCACCAGCGCGAGGCCGAAATCGTTTTCGCGCTTGATGCCGACAATCAGCTCAGCCAGTGGCGGTCTGGCCATTGGCTCGAGCAACAGTTGATCGAAGGCTACGCCCGGGGCGTAGGCGGCAATGCTCGCGCGCATCTTCTCCAGCGCCGCACTCAACGCCGCGCCATCCTTGAGGTTCAGCGCCACGGCACCGGCCTCGGTCTTGTGCGGCAGCTGTGCGCTGACGGCTTTCAAGACCAGCGGATAACCCAGTGACTCGGCATCCTTCAGGGCCTGTTCCGGCGTGCTCAATACGCCGTTTGGCGTCGGCAGGCCGAAGGCTTTCAACGCCTGCTTGGAATCCCATTCATTGAGCAGACGCCCCTCGTCTTCCAGCGCGTGCGGGCACAGCGGTACCAGCGCCGATTCGCCCAGCGCCAGCAAGGCCTGGCGATTGCGCTGATAACCGGCGATGCGGCCCCACGCAGCCAGCCCGTCTTCAACGCCCTGCAACGCCGCGACGCCTTGCGCGTGCAGACGCTCACGGGCATGGGCCGGCAGCAATTCGGGGAAGGCCGAGGTGACGAAACCGGTCTTGCCGTGGCGCTGCAGTGCCGCGCAGTACAGCTCCAGCAGCAGGTCGCACTCCTTGCGCTCGCCGGTGAACTCCGACGGGTAGTCGAGCACCAGCATGGCCGCGTCGGCTTCGGTGCGCAGGGCGCTGTCGAGCATGCGGTTCAAGGCTTCGCCGTCGCCCCAGATCGCCGTGGTGAAATCCAGCGGGTTGACCAGGTTGGCGTAGGTCGGCAGCACGTGCGCGAGTTCGCCGACCTGCCCTTGATCGAGTTTCGGCAGGCCCAGGTCGTTGCGTTCGGCGTAGTCCGCAATCAGGCCGGCGTCACCGCCGGAACAGGCCAGCGCGATCAGGCTGTTACCCGCTGGCAGGTTGCCGCAGGCCGCGGCCTTGAGGGTTTCGACAAAACTCACCGGGCCGCTGACGCGGATCACCCCGAGACGGTCGAACAGCGCGTCGTACAGCGCATCGGAGCCGGACAGCGAGCTGGTGTGACTCAAGGCCAGTTCGGCGCCGATCTGCGACACGCCGGTTTTCAGGGCGATGATCGGAATGCCCTTCTCCAGCGCCTTGTGCGCGGCACGGGCAAAACCCGGCACGTTCTTCAGGCCTTCGAGGTGCAAGCCGATGGCGGTGACCCGCGGTTCGTCGAGCAACACGTCCATCAATTCAGCCACGCCCAGTTGCGCCTGATTGCCGACCGAAGCCATGTAGGCCACCGGCAGCGACCGGTCGCTCATGGACAGGTTGTAGGCGAAGTTGCCGCTCTGGGTGAGCACCGCCACGCCCTTCTCCACCGCTTTGCCGCCATGGGCCACCGGCCACAGCGCGGAGCTGTGCAGGTAGTCGAGCAGGCCGTAGCAGTTGGGGCCGAGCAAGGCCATGTCGCCAGCGGCCTCAAGCAATTGCTGTTGCAGGGCCTGGCCTTCGGCGCCGGTTTCGGCGAAACCCGAGGCGTAGCAGATCGCGCCGCCCGCGCCGATGGCGGCCAGTTCGGCCACGCAGGTCAGGGTGAGTTCGCGGTTGGTGGCGATGAATACCGCGTCCGGGCCGCAAGGCAGCTCGGCAACGCTGCGCACACACGGCACACCTTCAAGATTGTCGTGCTGCGGATTGACCAGCCACATCTGCCCTGGGTAGCCGCCCTCGGCACTGCGCTTGAGGGCGCGCGCCATGCTGCGGCCGCCGACGAACGCCACGTGTTGCGGCGCGAGCATGCGTTTGAGGTTGTCACGAATGGTTTGGGACATGGGAGTTCTCCGGGCCGGTCAGCGCAGCAGCGGCCGCAGCAGCTCGCGGGAAATGATGTGGCGCTGGATTTCCGAGGTGCCTTCCCAGATCCGTTCGATCCGTGCGTTACGCCAGATGCGCTCCACCGGACCTTCGTCCATCAGGCCCATGCCGCCGAAGATCTGCACCGCTTCGTCGGCGGTACGGCCGAGCACTTCACTGGCGAACAGCTTGGCCATGCCGGCCTCGCCATCGGTCATGGTGCCCTGGTCCATTTTCCACGCGGTGTGCAAGGTCAGCAGTTCGGCGGCGCGGATCTGCGTGGCCATGTCGGCCAACTTGAACGACACGCCCTGGTAAGTGCCGATCGGCTGACCGAATTGCTTGCGGTCCGCCGCCCATTGCAGCGAGACATCCAGTGCACGCTGGGCCTGACCGACGCAGTTGGCCGCGACCATCACGCGGCCGGCGGTCAGCCAGGCGTTGGCCACATCCCAACCCTTGCCGACTTCGCCCAGCACTTTGCTGGCCGGTACACGGCAGTCGTCGAAGAACATTTCGAAGGTGTGGTAGCCGCGGTTGCTCACGCACTTGGGACCACGGCGGATGGTCATGCCCGGGGTATTGCGATCGACCAGGAACGAGGTCACGGCGTTACGCTTTTTGCCGTTGTGTTCGTAGGTGTCGGTCACGGCGAAGACGATGGCGAAGTCGGCATGCCCGGCGTGACTGATGAAATGCTTGCTGCCATTGAGAATGAAGTCGTCGCCTTCACGCACGGCGCGGGTCTTGATCGCATTGGCATCGGAACCGGCGCCCGGTTCGGTCAGGGCGAAGCAGTCGATTTTCTCGCCCTGGATGCACGGCAACAGGTAGTCGTTGATCTGCTCGCCGGTGCAGGCCATGAGGATTTTCGACGGCCGCGCGACGAACACGTGCAGCGCCCAGGACACTTTGGACAGCTCACGTTCGATCAGCGCCTGGGACAGGTAGTCCAGGCCACCGCCGCCCACTTCTTCGGGCATGTTGAAGGCGTAGAAGCCGGCGGCGATCGCCTTGCCGCGAATCTGCGCCGCCAGTTCCGGGGACACCTCGTCGGCGCGGTCGACTTGCTCTTCATAGGGCAGCAGTTCCTTCTCGACGAAGCTGCGTACCGAGTCCACCAACATTTCTTGTTCTTGGGTCAGTTGGAAATTCATGGTGCTACCTGTTGTTCGTTCACAAAGAATGGTGTGCGAGGCTGAAGGCGATCGCTGGCAAGCCAGCTCCTACAGGTCGGCTGCGATTAGCGGCCGACAAAGTTCGCCGGACGTTTTTCCATGGCGGCGCGCAGGGCTTCGTTGCCGTCTTCACTGCGCCCGCACAACAGGCCCGCGGCGAGTTCGGCTTGCAGTTGTTCCGCCAGGCTGCGATCGGCGCCTTCGCGCATGAGTTTTTTGGTCTGGGCAAAGGCGAACGTCGGCCCGGTGGCCAGGCGTGCGGCCAGTTCGCTGGTGACCGTCAGCAACTGATCGTCGGCACAGACATCGCCGACCAGACCGGCGTCGAGGGCACGGTCAGCACCCCACAGTTCATCGAGGAACAGCAGGCGCTTGGCCTGTTCGCTGCCGATCAGGCGTGGCAGGTGCCAACTGGCGCCGGCATCCGGCGAGTACGCCATGCTGGTGTAGCCGGCCTTGAAGCGTGCCGACTGCCCGGCAATGCGCAGGTCGCAGCACAGGGTCAGGTCCATCCCGGCGCCGACGGCGGTGCCGTTGATGGCGGCGATGGTCGGTTTTTCCAGGCTGTGCAGGCGAGTCATCAAGGCGTGGGCGGTTTCGGTCCAGCCGTAGGTTTCCAGTGCGCCCCGGGCTTCGGCATCCGCCCACTCATCGAGGTCGGCGCCCGCGCAGAAGCTGCGGCCACTGCCCGTCAATACCACCACACGCACCGCTGGATCGGCGTTGAACCCGTCGAGCAAGGCGTGCAGGTTTTTCAGCGTCGGAACATCCAGTGCATTGCGCTGGGCAGTGCGATTGAGGGTGATCCAGGCAACGCCTGCTTCGACCTGGCTGAGCAGCGACGATTGAGTGGTCATGGGAATCCTCGAATTATTGTGATTGGTCTGAGGTGATGCGATTTGAGGCCATACTAAACGAGTGTTCAGTAAGGCGGCAATCGGTGGGGAAATGGGCTGTAACAAGCTCGAAAGATCAATTAGTCATTGATTTTATTAGATATTATTTATGTTTCGAGGGATGTGCCGTTGCCGCTGTTACAACTTCGAACAACTGCTGACAGCCGGTAGGTCATCGATTTACTGATCGCCACAAACCATTGTGGGAGCGAGCTTGCTCGCGATTGCGGTGGATCAGTCAACAGTGATGTTGAACCTGATGCCGCCATCGCGAGCAAGCTCGCTCCCACAGGGAATGTGTTGGATTGAAGGAATTAAACAGTCGGCAAGCTCGGTGCCAGCACGCCCTGACGCTTGCGATGAATCAGGAAGTACGCGCCATAGCACAGCGCAATGAAGCCAAAGCCCCAATACAGCGACGGACGCTGGGTTTCATCCAGGGCCAGGAACACGAACAGCGAGCAGCACAGCGTGATGCACATCAGCGGCAATACCGGGAACCAGGGTGCGCGGTATTTCAGGTCGCTGAGTTTGCCGCCGTCACGCAGGTACGCCTTGCGGAACTTGTACTGCGCCAGGGCGATGACGATCCAGGTCACGGTGCCGGACATGCCACTCACCGCCATCAGCACCATGAACAAGGTGTCGGCGGCGACGAAGCTGGTCATCAGCGACACCAGCGCGAAGCACAGGGTGATGCTCAGGGCTCGCAACGGCACGCCACGCTTGCTCAGTGGCGACAGGCTTTTCGGCGCCATGCCGGTTTTCGACATCGCCCACAGGATGCGCGTCGAGGCATACAGGCCGGAGTTGCCCACCGACAGGATCGCGGTGAGGATCACGAAGTTCATCAGGTCGGCGGCGTAGGGAATGCCAACCATGTCGAACACCTGCACGAACGGGCTTTCCATCAGCCCCGCCTGCTGCCACGGCACGATAGCCGACAGCACGATAATCGCCAGCACATAGAAAATCAGCACGCGGAACACCACGTTGCGCACGGCGCGGGGAATGCTCTTTTCCGGTTGGTCGGTTTCACCGGCGGCCACGCCCATGATCTCGCAACCCTGGAACGCGTAGACCACGGTCATCATCACCGCGAACACGGCGGACAGACCGTTAGGGAACAGCGAATCGCCGATCAGGTTGGTCGCCATCGGTGCCGGTGCGCCACTGCTCAGGGGCATCACGCCGAAGATCACCAGCACGCCGACCACGATGAAACCGAGAATGGCCGCGACCTTGATCCCCGAGAACCAGTATTCGGCTTCACCGAAAGCGCGGGTGGCCATGGCGTTGATGCCGAACAGCACCACCACGAACAGCGCCGACCAATACCAGATCGGCACCGTCGGGAACCAGCGGGTCATCAACATGCCGGCGGCGGTGAATTCCAGGCCGACGGTGGTGGCCCAGCTCATCCAGTACACCCAGCCGATCATGAACCCGGTGGCCGGGCCGATGTATTTGGTGGCGTGAGTCTGGAACGAACCGGACACCGGCATCTGCACCGACAGTTCGCCCAGGCAGACCATCACCAGGTACATCAGGAAACCCGCAACCAGGTAAGCCAGGATCGCCCCCACCGGGCCGCCCTGGTTGATGGTCACACCGGAACCCATGAACAGCCCGGTGCCGATGACGCCACCCAGGGACAGCATGAAGATGTGCCGGCTCTTGAGAGCGCGAGTCAGCTGTATGCCTTTTTGATGGGTGCTGCGATCAGAGTTTTCGTTCATCTCGGCACCTCAGCAGTCAGTGAGGAGCGCAGCGCATGACAGGACGTCACGGCGCAGGGAGGGATCAGCTTTACGGCAATTCATTATTATTATCTCCAATAAGCTTCGAAGACCGCGCTGCGGCGGTTGCGTCGATTATTGGAAAGCCATGTAAGTTCGCGTTGACCGCAAGGATCGAAGTTGTACAAAGTCGTAACAAATTTGTACGTCAGCTCTGCAACAGGCCTTTGAGGGTATCGAGCGAGTGCTGCAATTGCTCATCCAGCGCCGGGCTCATGCGCTGGATGTCCGATTCTTCGTTGGCCAACGCCAGGGTTTCCAGTGTCCTCAAGGTGCTGGCCAAGGCCCGAAAACCCAGGGAATCGCAGCTGCCGGCCAGACGGTGCGCCAGTTGCGCGACCTCGGTGCAGTCATCGGCGGCCATGGCTTCATGCAGCGCATCGCGGTGCTGAAGGATCGAGTCGCGCAGCACCGCCAGCAGGCCCTGGACCTTCTGCTCACCGAGCAAGGTGCGATGGGTCTGCAACAGCGGCCAGTCCATCGCTTCATCGCTCATCAGCGCCCCGGCGCTGTGAGTACGCCCTTCCAGCACCTGGCGCAGGTTTTCCAGCTTCAAGGGCTTGGCCAGGACGCCGTCCATGCCGGCCTCCAGATAACCGCGCACCAATGCCGGTTGCACGCTGGCGGTCAGGGCGAAGATGCGCGTATGACGGTTCGGCCCGTCGCTGTGGCGGATCTGCCGGCATAACTCGACACCGCTGATGCCCGGCAGATGCACGTCCAGCAACAGCAAATCGAAAACCTGCGTTGTGCAGTGTTGCAGCGCCAGCTCCGCGTCTTCGGCGAGCCACACCCGGTGGCCGTCGCGCTGCAGCAAACCCTTGGCCACTTCGCGGTTGAGCGCCACGTCTTCGACCACCAGGATATCCAGTGCCGGCCCCGCCGCCCGAACCGGCGGAGCCTCAGTCACGCCACTGGCCGGCTGCAAGGACAGCTCGAACCAGAAGCAACTGCCGCGCCCCTCTTCGCTGTCCACGCCGATGCAACCGCCCATCTGTTCCACCAGGTGTTTGCAGATCGCCAACCCCAAGCCGGTGCCACCAAAACGCTGTGCGACTTCTTCGCTGGCCTGGGTGAAACGCTCGAAAATCTTCGCCTGCATCGCCGGGGCAATGCCGATACCGTCGTCAGTGACACTGACCCGCAGCCGCTGCCCGGTCTGTTCGCCGGTTTCGCTGAGAAGCGCCACCTGGACACTGACTTCGCCACCTTCGGTGAACTTGATCGCGTTGGCCAGCAGGTTACTCAGCACTTGTCGCAGGAACTGCTCGGCGCCATGGTGATGGTCGGCGATCCGCTGATCGACCCGGCAACTGAGGATGGTGTCGTTGTTCAACGCTCGCGGTTCCAGCAGTGTCAGCACTTCGTCGAGCAACTGGCGCAGCGAGAAATCCACCGGCTCGGGATGGCTGACGCCCTCCTCCAGCTTGGCGAAATACAGCACTTCGTTGAGGATCGTCAGCAAGCCTTCGCCGGCCTTGTGCAAGGCATCCAGGCGCTTGCCGTCCCGGGCATCCAGGCGCGCGCCGCGCAACAGTTCGGCCATGCCGAGGATGCCGTTGAGGGGCGTGCGCAGTTCGTGGCTCATGGTCGCCAGAAACCGCGATTTGGCAAGGTTGGCCGCTTCCGCTTCATCCTTGGCGCGCATCAGGCTGGCGGTGCGGCGCTCGACCATTTTCAGCAGCTCGTCACGGTTGTCCTGCAAGGCCAGGCGATCGCTTTCCCGGCGCTCGATGTCGTGCAGGATCGCCCGGCGCATGTCGTCCAGGGCATGGGCCACGGTATCGATTTCGTCGCTGCCGCGGCGCTTGTCCAGTTGCAGAGGTTCCTGCCATTCACCGGCGGCGATGCGCCGGGCGAACTCGGCCATGACTTTCAGGTGTCGGGTCACCAGCCGATAAAACAAGCCCGACAACGCCACGGCCAGACCGCAGAGAAACACCGCCATCCACAACAGGCTGGTCAAACCGGTGGCGTAGAGACGCTGGTACACCGCGCCCAGATCCGTACTCACTTCCAGTTCGCCCAGTTGGCGCAACGGGCCGGACGGCGGCTGATAGTCCAGGGCAAAGCGCTCGATGCGCAGCGGTCCGACCGGCTCGGGATTGCCCTGTATCAGGTCGAAATCAGCACTGGTCAAATGCACCCGCGCAACGTCGGAGAAGTCCACCAGCCCGCGCAACTGCACGTTCAGCTGCTCCTGGTTCAAGTCCCAGAGGCTGCGTTCCAGGCTGGCCAGATACCCGGCGCGGATCAGTTCCATACGCGAATCGATGTCGCGCATTTCCCGTCGATACTCGATGTACAGTTGCACGCTGCTGGCCAGCACGGTGAAGCACAGGCTGAATAACAGAATGAACAGCAACAGGCGTCGCAACAGTCCACCGGGACGCGCTCGAATCATTGCGCATCCGCCGGCAGGTTGATCATGTCGCGGTAGGTCACTTCGCTTTCGTTGAGCCAGCGCTCGATGTCGCCGGCATCGACCATGCGCTGCAATTGCGCGTTGATCTCGGGCATGCGATTGGCCAAGGGCGAGCGCCGCGACACGGCAACCCGCAGATAGTCCACGCTCAAGGCCCTGGGCAAGGCAACGATGTCCTGGCCGCCGGGCAGGTTTTCCACGTACAACTGGCCGGTGCGCCGCTCCTGGGTGATGAAGTCGATGCGCCCGCGAATCAGCTTGCCGAAGTTCTGGTGGCTGTCGGACACCCATTCGATGTTGTTGTTGCGCGCGACCATGCGATCGAACTCCACCCCGTAGCTCTCACCGAACAACAGGCCGCCACGGTAATGGGCCAGGTCGTCCAGCTGTTCGAATTTCACCGGGTGTTGACGGTTGATGAACAGTGCCACTTCTTCACGCAGTACCGGCACCGTCGAGAACAGCATGCTCTGCTCCCGTTGCGCGGTGCTGTAGGCCAGCACGACATCGACCCGACCTTCGGCGGCGTCCAGCAGGCAGCGTTTCCAGTTGCCCAGCACGACCATCTCGACTTCGTACCCCAACTGACCGAACAGGTTTTTCACCACGCTCGGCGCCAGGCCGCGCACCTGCTTGCCATCGCTCCAGGAAATCGGCGGGTACACCGGGTAATCGCAATAGCGAACCTTGTCCGCCGCCACGACATGGCCGGCCACCAGCAGCGCCAGCAGGCAAAGCCATCGCGCCATCCGGTTCAGGCCGCCACGCCGGCGGTGAACAGGTAACCGGCGCCGTGAATGGTGATGATCAACTGCGGTTCGGCCGGATCGTCGTGCAACTTGCGACGCAGGCGCCCGACCAGCACGTCGATGGAGCGGTCGTTGGGCACCCATTCGCGGTTGCGGATCTGGTCCATCAATTGATCGCGGCTGAGGGTGTGGCCGCTGTTGCGCAGGAACACGCTGAGCAACTGGTATTCGCCGTGGGTCAGCAGGGTTTCGTTGCCCGATGGATCGATCAGGCGACGGCGGTCGGTGTCCAGCGCCCAATCGGCGAACTGCTTGACCGGTTTGGCCAGCGCAACGGCCGGCTGCGGTATGTGCGCATGACGTACCCGGCGGATCAGGTTTTTCGCCCGGGACACCAGTTCCCTTGGATTGAGGGGTTTGATCACATAGTCATCGGCACCGCATTCGAGGCCGACGATGCGGTCGATTTCGTCGTTGCGCCCAGTGATCAGGATGATCCCGACCTCCGAGCGCACCCGCAACTCGCGGGTCAGGGTCAGGCCGTCCTTGCCCGGCAGGCGGATGTCGAGCATCACCAGGTCGACGGTCTGGCTGGCCAGGAAGGTTTCCGCCAGTTCCGCCGTGGCGGCGCAATGGACGTCGTAGCCTTCCTGGGACAGGTAGGCGTGCAGCAGATCGCGAATCAGCGGATCGTCGTCGACGATCAGTACCCGAGGAGTCATCGCTTGGTGTCCGGCTCAGGCCCGAAGGCCAGTTTCTTATTAGAGTGTTTTCCCGCATCGGCGCCAGAGAGTATCCAGTGTTGAACAACTGATCAACAGTCGCTCGTCTGCACGCAAAAGCGCTGGCGTCCACCGGCCTGCAAACCATCGACCCAGGCCTCGCAAATCTGGATGCCCTGTTCCGGGGTAAAGGTGCCGGGGTTCAGCCCGGACTCAAGCCACAGGCCGTCGAGCAAGGCGCTGAGACTGATGGCGGCGAGGTCGGCGTCGAAGTTTTCCCAACCCTCTTCCTGGGCCAGTTCCGCCAGCACCTTGCGCAGGATGGCGCGATACTCGCCATAGGAATGATCGTGGGCCTTGTTGATCGCCTCGGCGGTTTTCACCGCGCCCCAGAACGCCAGCCAGGCATCGATCAGTTGCGGATCGAGCAGTTCGGCGGAAAACGAACCGCGGAAAAACGCCGACAACCGCTCCCGGGCATTCGGTGCGGCTTGCTCCATGGCGTCGCGCAGCAGGGTCATGACCCGCCCGGTGATCGCCATGTAGGCTTCGGCCACCAGTTCATCCTTGCCGGAATAGTGATGGCTGATCAGCCCCACCGAGACCCCGGCCTCGGCGGAAATCTTGCGGATCGACGCGCCCTGGAAGCCGTGACGCTTGAGGCACACCAGCGTCGCCTCGATCAGGTTGGCTTTGCGCAGCTCCGGTTCCATGCGGGAAAAACGGGCTTCCTGGTTCATGGGCGACACGCTCCTTGGTTCAATCGTTTGGGCCCGCGCGGGTTGGCGGCGGGCTGAACGACTGTACAGCAAGAGTGGGACTTGTCTCCAGTCAGATGGACCGCGGCGCCTGCTTCGCGAGCAAGCCCGCTCCCACAGGGTTTTGCGTACGGTGCAAATCCCCTGTGGGAGCGGGCTTGCTCGCGAAGAGGCCAGCTCAAACAACACAGGATCTGGATCAGTCGCGGTAACCCGGCGCCACCCGATCCAACATTCGCAACAACGCCGCCCAGGCCAGTTGCATGGCATCCGGATCGTTCAACTCGCCCTCCTCCAACGGCCGCCCCGGATCATTGAACTGCCGCTCGGTGTGCGCGCAGACCTCGTGCGACGGCAAAACAACCTCACCGGCAGCTTGCGCGGCCAACTGGATTTCACAGGCTTTTTCCAGGTAGTACATGCGCAGGAACGCCTGGCTCACCGTCTCGCCCACGGTCAGCAAACCATGGTTGCGCAGCATCAGGACCGATTTATCACCCAGGTCCGCCACCAGCCGTTGCTGCTCACTCAGGTCCAGCGCCACGCCTTCATAATCGTGGTAGGCAACGCGGCCATAGAACTCCATGGAAATCTGGTTCACCGGCAACAACCCGCACTTCAACGCCGCCACCGCGCAACCGGATTTGGTGTGGGTGTGCAGCACGCATTGCGCATCCTCACGAGCACCGTGGATGGCGCTGTGAATCACGAAACCGGCCGGGTTGACCGGGTACGGCGAGGTCTCTACAGCATGGCCGTTGAGGTCGATTTTCACCAGGTTGGACGCGGTGATTTCGTCGAACATCAGCCCGTAAGGGTTGATCAGAAAGTGATGCTCCGGCCCCGGAATGCGCACCGAGATGTGGGTGAAGATCAAATCGGTCATGCGAAAGTGCGCAATCAGGCGGTAGCAGGCCGCCAGTTCCTCACGCAGGCGCTGCTCAGTGGCGCGGCGTTCAGGGGCCAGGTGGCTGGCGATTTTATTCATTGTCGTGGTTCTCCAGGCTGATCGGCTGGGCAGACAGTAAGGCTGGACGCTCGGACACGTCCAGCCATCCGTGTTTATTTACTGGCCCAGGCGTTGAAGCGCTCTTCCAGCTCTTCGCCATGATCGACCCAGAAGCCGACGTTCATCGACAGCGCGCCCTTGAGGTTCTGCGGCGCGGTGGGCACCCATTGCGCCAGTTTGTCGTCCAGCCGCGCGGCGGCCTGGATGTTGGTCGGGCCGTAAGGGATCTGCTGCACGTAGTTGACCTGGGCGTCCGGTTGGTTGGCGAAGGCGATGAAGCGCTTGGCCTGATCCACGTGCCTGGAGCCTTTGATGATCGCCCAGTAGTCCATGCCGTACAGGCTGCCGGGCCAGACCAGGCCGAGGTGACTGCCTTTCTGCGCGGCGTCGGCGATGCGCCCGCTGTAGGTCGAAGTCATCACCACGTCGCCGGCGGTCAGCCACTGCGGCGGTTGCGCGCCGGCTTCCCACCACTGGATGTAAGGCTTGAGTTCCGTGAGTTTGGCGAATGCCCGGTCCACGCCTTGCGGGGTGCCGAGTACTGTGTAGACGTCTTCAGTCTTCACGCCGTCCGCGAGCAAGGCGAATTCCAGGTTGTACACCGCACGTTTGCGCAGTCCGCGCTTGCCGGGGGTTTTCTTCACGTCCCAGAAGTCTGCCCAGGAGGTCGGGGCCTGGGCCAGTTTGTCGGTGTCGTAGGCAATCGCCACGCTCCACACCAGTGCGGCGGAACCGCATTCCTGTGCCGCTTCGGGGATCAACTGGTCGGCGTGGCCCAGGCGGGTCCAGTCCAGGCGCTCGTACATGCCCTCCTCGCAGCCGCGCATCAGGTCCGGGCCTTCGATCTGCACCACGTCCCAGTCGACGTTGCCGGTGTCGACCATCACTTTGATTTTGGCCATCTCGCCGTTGTATTCGCTCTGGATCACCTTGCTTTGATCCACGGCGGCGAAGGGTTGAAAGAACGCCACGTCCTGGGCTTTTTGTCCGGCTCCGCCGTATCCGACCACCACCATGTCCGATGCTGCCTGAGCGCTGCCCAGGCCCATGGCCACGGACAACACCAAGGGATAAAAACCGTGCTTGAGCGTGTGCGATTTCATCGAGGGTTCCTCTTGCAGGTGCCGTCCGGACAGAGGCCGGCGCAGCCCTTTTTTATTGTTGTGAGGTACGGCCCGGGAGCGGGCTCGAAATGAAATTACTCCACGCCATAGTAAAAAAACAAGTTGATTTTTTACTGAAGGTAAATTTCTATAGCGCAATAATAACAACGCACAAAACCTGTTACCTCTGTAGGAGCGAGCCTGCTCGCGATGGACGTCAACGATAACGCTGGGTACCTGACACCCCGCGGCGTTCTCAAGTCCATCGCGAGCAGGCTCGCTCCTACAAAGGTCAGCCTGTCTGGAGTAATCGCACCATGCCGACACCTGCCTTCGCGCACCTGTTCGAACCCCTGGAAATCCGTGGCAAGCGCCTGAAAAACCGCATCATGTCCAGCGGTCACGACACCTCGATGCCCACCGACAATCTGGTCAACGAGCAATTGATCGCCTACCACCGGGCGCGTGCCGAAGGCGGTGCCGGGCTCATCGTGCTGCAAGTGGCCGGTGTGCACGACAGTGCGCGCTACACCTCCCATGTGCTGATGGCCACCGACGATGCGTGCATCGAGGGCTATCGCAAACTGGCGCAAACCTGCCATGCCCACGGCACTGTGGTGTTGTCCCAGGTGTTCCATCCGGGTCGGGAGATCATGGAGTCCAGCGATGGCCTGCTGGCGGTGGCCTATTCGGCCTCGTCAGTGCCCAACGAACGTTTCCGGGTGATGCCCCGCGCCCTCGATCAGGCCATGATCGACGAGATCGTCGCCGGTTATGCCGCTGCCGCCCGCCGCCTGCATCAGGCCGGGATCGATGGCGTCGAAGTGGTTGCCAGCCATGGTTACCTGCCGGCGCAATTCATCAATCCGCGGGTCAACCGGCGCACCGATGGTTACAACGGCGAGTTGGAACAGCGCTTGCGTTTCCTGCGCGAAGTCATCCAAGCCGTGCGGGCGGCGACCGACGAGCAGTTCATCATCGGCCTGCGCATTTCCGCCGACGAGCGCGACCCCGAAGGCCTGACCGAAGACGAATCCCTGGCTGCCGTACAGTCACTGCAAGCGCAGCTCGATTACGTGCACATCGTCGCCGGGACTTCGGCGTCCCTTGGCGGCGCAGTGCATATCGTGCCGCCCATGGCGATCGAAGCGGCATACCTGGCCAAGGAAGCCGGGACGTTCAAGGCTGGCTTGAACATTCCGCTGTTCGTCACCGGGCGCATCAACCAGCCCCAGGAAGCCGAGCTGATTCTGGCTCGCGGCCAGGCCGATGTGTGCGGGATGACCCGGGCGCTGATCTGCGATCCACAGATGCCGAACAAGACCGACACCGGCCACGTCGAGGACGTGCGCGCGTGCATTGCCTGCAATCAGGCGTGCATCGGGCACTTCCACAAGGGCTTGCCGATTTCCTGTATTCAGCATCCTGAAACCGGCCGCGAGCTGATTTTTGCTGAACGCCGACAAGCGATAAATCGCAAACGCATCATGATCGCCGGCGGCGGCCCGGCCGGGATGAAAGCAGCCGCTGTCGCCGCCCAGCGCGGACATGACGTGACCCTGTACGAAGCCGGTTCACAACTGGGCGGCCAGGTGTTGCTCGCGCAGTTGCTGCCACGGCGCAGTGAGTTTGGCGGCGCCAGCACCAACCTGCAGCGGGAAATGCAGCTGGCTGGCGTGCGCGTGGTGCGCAACACCCGGGTCGACCGGGCACTGGTGGAACAGGAAAAACCGGACATGGTGATCGTCGCCACCGGTGCCGAGCCCTACTGGCCAACCTTCGAGCGTGGCGGTGAATTGCAGGTGGTGGATGCCTGGCAGGTGTTGCGCGACGAGGTACAGATCGGCCGTTCGGTGGTGGTGGTCGACTGGCGCTGCGACTGGATCGGCCCCGGCATCGCCGAGCGCCTGGTGCGTGCCGGGCATCAGGTGCAACTGGCGGTCAACGGCACCCATTGCGGGGAAAACCTGCCGCTGTACGTGCGCGATCAACTGGCCGGCGAGCTGCATAAACTGGGCGTGCCGATCACGCCGTACGCGCGGCTGTATGGTTGCGATGACAACACGGTCTACCTGCAACACACCGCCAGCGGCGAGCCGATGCTGATGGAGAACATCGATACGCTGGTGCTGTGCCAGGGTCATCAACCGGTGGATACCTTGGGCGCCGAGCTGCAAGGGCTGGTGGAGTTTCGCCGCATCGGCGACTGCCTGGCGCCGCGCACCGCCGAAGAAGCGATTTATGAAGGGCTGAAAGTCGCGTGGGAGCTTTAAGGCTGTTTATACTCCGGGGCTTAGACGGCTAACACCACCCCTGTAGGAGCGAGCCTGCTCGCGATGAACCGGAGAACACCGCTGGGTGTCAGGCTTCCAGCGTTATCGTTGGCGACCATCGCGAGCAGGCTCGCTCCTACAGGGATTTGCGCCACTCCTCCCGGTTCGGATTTGACCATGAGCAACAGCAGCACCACACAGCCCGCACCCGGCAGCGCCGAACCGCATTTCCTCGGCACGCGCATTCGCGGCCTGCGCAAACGCCGGGGCATGACCCTGGCGGAACTGGCGCAACAGAGCGAACTCACCGCCGGCTACATCAGCCAGCTGGAGCGCAACCTCGCCTACCCGTCGATTCCGGCGCTGTTCAACATTGCCCGCAGCCTCGGTGTCACCATCCAGTGGTTCTTCGCCAGTGAAGCGGTCACCGCCCCCGAAGACGATGGCGTCGTGGTGCGCAAGAACAGCCGCCTGAACGTGCATTACGAAGACGGCATCGTCGACCAGTTGCTGACCCCGCAAGCCAACCGGCAACTGGAAATGCTCCACTCACGGTTCCCGCCCGGCACCTACAGCCAGCAAAGCTACAGCCACGACGGCGAAGAAGCCGGTTTTCTGCTGTCCGGCAGCTTCGAGCTGTGGGTTGGCGAGCGCCATTTCCAGCTCAATGAAGGCGACAGCTTCAGCTTTTCCAGCCAGGAGCCGCACCGCTACGGCAACCCCGGCGATGTGGACGCGGTGGTGATCTGGGTGATTACGCCGCCGACGTTTTAACGCCGGCCGCGCCCGATGGGCTGCGCGACACTTGCACGCTTGAGGGTGTCGCTCGGCAGCTCCTTGAACAGCGCGCGATAGCTGCTGGAAAACCGCCCCAGGTGCCAGAACGACCAGTGCATCGCCACTTCGGCCACGGTGGTTTGCGTCGGCGTGCGGCTCAGCAATTCGCGGCGGGCGCTGTTGAGGCGGCGCAGGCGCAACCATTGGGTCGGCGCCATGCCGGTGTAGGTCTTGAACGCATGCTGCAACTGGCGCAGTGAAACCCCGGCCACCTGGGACAGTTCCAGCAGGTTGAGGTGTTCCTCCGGGGTATCCGCCGCCCATTCCCCTACCCGCTTCATGATCGCCCGCTCTCCGGCACGGCGCTGCAAGGCGCCCTGGTCGAGGCCGACACAGGCGTTGTCGAGAATGAACAGACAGTCGTCCAGCAATTGCTGGGTCAGCGCTTCGCGGCTCGGTGGATCGAAGGTCTGCGACAGGCGCGTCAGGGTCCCGCTGAGCCAGCGGCAGAACAGCGCGTTCTGCTGCGAGTTAAGCGGCGCCATGAACAGCCCTTCGAGCCGGGCGATGTCGAGGCTGTGGCGTTTTACAAACTCCGGCCCGAACACCACGGCGATTTCCTGGTAGTTCTCCGGGGTGATCCAGATGTTGCGACTTTCGCCATTCAATACGTACAGCGCGTTGTCGCCACGATCGAAACAGAACGACAACGAGCCCTGGGGCGCACTGAAATTCTGCTCGACCCGGGTATTCATCGACTCTTCGTAAATCTCCACGCCCTGCAGATCCAGATAGCGCACCAACCCCGCGAAATGCCCCGGCGACATCTGCTGGTAATGCTGGGTCCAACCCGGTGTGGCGCGGATTTGCTCGGCGACATCGGCGGTGTTGAAGGCTTGGACCTGGAGGGAATTGGAACCTGTCATGGGTGACCTTACGCACTCTTTTGGTGCGCTTTGTGCTGCTTAAAGTGGATAGATGGAACCACAAGGCTCGCCCAAGATAGACCTCAACGCGCTACAGGGGAAGTGTCCGGCGGATGAAACCGGCCTCTCCTGGCGTTAATAAAACCAATAACGAGGTCTTTATGAATGTCCCTTTCGATCAGCTGTTCACTTGGCTGAAAGATCACAAGATTACCGAAGTCGAGTGCGTTGTCAGCGACCTGACCGGCATTGCACGCGGCAAAATTGCACCGACCAACAAGTTCCTGCATGAGCGAGGCATGCGCCTGCCGGAAAGTGTCCTTCTGCAAACGGTAACCGGGGACTTTGTCGACGACGACATCTACTACGACCTGCTCGACCCGGCCGACATCGACATGGTCTGCAAGCCGGACGCCGACGCCGTCTACGTGGTGCCGTGGGCCATCGAGCCGACCGCCATCGTGATCCACGACACCTTCGACAAGTTCGGCAACCCGATCGAACTGTCGCCGCGCAACGTGCTGAAGAAAGTCCTGCAGCTTTACACCGACAAAGGCTGGCGGCCGATTGTCGCGCCGGAAATGGAGTTCTACCTGACCCAGCGTTGCGAAGACCCGGACTTGCCGCTCAAGGCGCCGATGGGCCGTTCGGGCCGCGCCGAAAGCGGTCGCCAGTCGTTCTCCATCGACGCGGCCAACGAATTCGATCCGCTGTTCGAAGACGTCTACGACTGGTGCGAACTGCAGGGCCTGGACCTCGACACGCTGATCCACGAAGACGGCCCGGCGCAGATGGAAATCAACTTCCGTCATGGCAACGCACTGGACCTGGCCGACCAGATCACCGTGTTCAAGCGCACCATGCGTGAAGCGGCGCTCAAGCACAACGTAGCGGCAACCTTCATGGCCAAGCCGGTCGGCGACGAGCCTGGCAGCGCCATGCACATTCACCAGAGCGTGGTGGACATTGCTACCGGCCAGCCGATCTTCGCCGATGCCGATGGCAACATGAGCGAGCTGTTCCTGCATCACATCGGGGGCTTGCAGAAGTACATCCCGAAAGTGCTGCCGATGTTCGCGCCGAACGTCAACTCGTTCCGCCGCTTCCTGCCGGACACCTCGGCACCGGTGAACGTCGAATGGGGCGAAGAAAACCGCACCGTCGGCCTGCGCGTACCGACGTCCAGCCCGGACGCCATGCGCGTGGAAAACCGCCTGCCGGGCGCCGACGCCAACCCGTACCTGGCCATCGCCGCCAGCCTGCTGTGCGGATACCTGGGCATGGTCGAGCGTATCGAGCCAAGTGCCGCAGTACAGGGCCGCGCCTATGAGCGTCGCAACCTGCGCCTGCCGATCACCATCGAAGACGCCCTGACCCAGATGGAAGAGTGCGACACCATCAGCCGCTACCTGGGCAGCAAGTTCGTACGGGGCTACGTCGCGGTCAAACGCGCCGAGCACGAGAACTTCAAGCGCGTGATCAGTTCGTGGGAGCGTGAGTTCCTGATGCTTAGCGTCTGAGATCTTCACCGTTCGTAATGACCCCATCGCGAGCAAGCTCGCTCCCACATTTGAAATGCGTTCCCCTGTGGGAGCGAGCTTGCTCGCGATGAGGGCCGACAGACCACTAAAGAATCACCTGAAGAATCCAATAATTCCAAGAAGGTATCGATATGCGTCTATTGAAATCCATGGTCCCGGTCGCACTGGCAGCGGTGTTCAGCACCATTGCCCAGGCCCAACCCCAGGTCAGTGTCTACAACTGGACCGACTACATCGGCGAAACCACCCTCGCCGACTTCCAGGCCAAGACCGGGATCAAGGTGATCTACGACGTTTTCGATTCCAATGAAACCCTGGAAGGCAAACTGCTTGCCGGTCGCACCGGGTATGACGTGGTCGTGCCGTCGAACCACTTCCTCGCCCGCCAGGTAAAGGCCGGCGCGTTCCTCAAGCTCGATCGCGAGCAGTTGCCGAACTTCAAGAACCTCGACCCGAAACTGCTGGCGCTGCTGGAGAAAAACGATCCGGGCAACGCCCACTCGGTGCCCTACCTGTGGGGCACCAACGGCATCGGCTACAACGTCGACAAGGTCAAGGCGGTGCTGGGCATCGACAAGATCGACTCCTGGGCCGTGCTGTTCGAACCGGAAAACATCAAGAAGCTCAGCGCCTGCGGCGTGTCGATGATGGACTCGGCGGACGAGGTGTTCCCGGCAATCCTCAACTACATGGGCATGGACCCGCGCAGCGAAAACCCTGAGGACTTCAAGAAGGCCGAAGCCAAGCTGCTGCAGATCCGACCCTACATCACCTACTTCCACTCCTCCAAGTACGTCTCGGACCTGGCCAACGGCGACATCTGCGTGGCGTTCGGTTACTCGGGCGACGTGTTCCAGGCCGCCAACCGCGCCAAGGAAGCCAACAACGGCGTGAACATCGCCTACGCCATTCCCAAGGAAGGCGCCAACCTGTGGTTCGACCTGCTGGCAATCCCCGCCGACGCCAGCAATCCGAAAGAGGCCCACGCCTTCATCAACTACCTGCTGGACCCGCAAGTGATTGCCAAGGTCAGCGCGTCGGTCGGCTACGCCAACCCGAACCCGGCCGCCAAGCAGTACATGGACCCTGAACTGGTCAGCAACCCCGAGGTGTATCCGCCCCAGGAGGTCCTCGACAAACTCTACATCTCCACCACGCCGCCACAGTCGATCATGCGCCTGATGACCCGCTCGTGGAGCAAAGTGAAGTCCAACAAATGAATCAGTACACCCAGGAACATACCCACTCCTATTACGCAGCGTCCGCCAAGGGCATGAGGCAGCGTCCCGCGCTGGCCTCGGACCTGGTGGCCGATGTCTGCGTGGTCGGCGCGGGTTTCACCGGCATCAACACCGCCATCGAGTTGGCCCAGCGCGGGCTCTCGGTGGTCCTGCTGGAGGCCCGGCGAATTGGCTGGGGCGCCAGCGGGCGCAACGGCGGCCAGTTGATACGCGGCATCGGCCATGACGTCAGCGGCTTTGCCAGACATGTGGGCACCGAAGGCGTGCAGTACCTGGAGCAGGCCGGGGTCGAATCGGTGCAAGTCGTGGCCCAACGCATCCGCGAACACGGCATTGATTGCGACCTGCGCTGGGGCTTCTGTGAACTGGCCAACACCCCGGCGCATTTTGCCGGGCTGAAGGCCGAACACGCCGAATTGCTCGAGTCCGGTTACGCCCATGAAACGCGCCTGATCGAACCTGGCCAGATCCGCGAAAAGGTGGTGGACTCCGGCGTTTACGCCGGTGGTCTGGTCGACATGGGCTCGGGCCACCTGCATCCGCTGAACCTGGCACTGGGCGAAGCGCAAGTCGCCGAGTCCCTCGGCGTGCAGATCTTCGAGCAAAGCCCGGTGCTGGAGTTGATCCACGGCAGCACCGTGCAGGTGCGCTGTGCCGGTGGCACCGTGCGTGCGGCCACGCTGGTGCTGGCTTGCAATGCCCACCTGGAAGAGCTGGAACCGAAGCTCAGCGGCAAGGTGCTCCCGGCGGGCAGCTACATCATCGCCACCGAACCCTTGTCGGAAGACGCCGCCAGACAACTGATCCCGCACAACGTCGCGCTGTGCGACCAGAAAGTCGGCCTGGATTACTACCGGCTCTCGGCTGACCGGCGTCTGTTGTTCGGCGGTTCCTGTCATTACTCCGGGCGCGACCCGGCGGACATCGCAGCCTACATGCGCCCGCAGATGCTCAAGGTGTTCCCGCAACTGGCCAAAACGCGCATCGACTATCAGTGGGGCGGCATGATCGGCATCTCGGCCAACCGCTTCCCGCAGGTCGGGCGCCTGAGCCAGCACCCGAACGTGTACTACGCCCAGGGCTACTCCGGCCATGGGCTGAACGTGACCCACTGGTGCGCGAAGTTGTTGGGCGAAGCGATCCATGCCGGGCACAGCAAAGGCTTCGACGTGTTCAGCGCCGTGCCGCACATGACCTTCCCCGGCGGACGCGCCCTGCGCTCGCCACTGCTGGCACTTGGCATGTTCTGGTATCGGATGCGGGAAATGCTCGGTTAGTTCGGGTACACAAAACCCTGTGGCGAGGGGGCTTGTCGGATCGCCGCATCGCCCCGTTCGGGTGCGCAGCACCCGCCGTCTCGTCAATTGCAGGTTCCTGAAAAACTGCAAGGGGTCGCTTCGCAACCCAACGGGGGCAAGCCCCCTCGCCACAAAATGCCTGCCTGCAAGTGCAACCACTTCTTTTATATCCCCTTGTTTCGACTTTCGATTTGCTCAATCGCGAGGCACTTCTATATTGAGGGGGTGCTCTGAATTTCCTGCCTCTTGTTGAGCTTGACCCATGGCAACTACCGATCAGCTGATCATCTGCGAGCACTGCGACAGCGTTTACCAAAAAGTCACGCTCGCCAAACATCAGAAAACCTTGTGTACGCGCTGCGGTGGCGTGCTTCAGCGCTATAACGGCCTCACGGTGGAGCAGCGCCTTGCGTTGACCTTCACCGCGCTCATGCTGTGGATTTTCGCCAATTTCTATCCCGTGATGAGCATCAGCCTCAAAGGCTCGAAGCACAGCGCCACCCTCTGGGACTCGGTGCTGGCCCTGAGCCTGGGGCCTATCACCTTCATCGCCATGGTGGCGGCGATCGCCATGATCATCGCGCCGATCTTCCAGTTGTTGTTGCTGATCTGGGTGCTGGGCTTCGCACTCTCCGGACAACGCTCACCCGGATTCAGGTTCTGCATGCGCTGGCTGGAAACCCTCAGGCCCTGGAGCATGCTCGAAGTCTGCCTGCTGGGCGCCATGGTCGCCGTGATCAAACTCGCCGGGCTGCTTGATGTGCTGCCCGGTATCGGGTTGTTTGCCCTGGCCGTGTTGAGCCTGATGATGATCCGCATCGCCGGGCGCGACATCCGCGAACTATGGGACATTGTATGAGCACGCCTCCGTACGCCGACGAGCTCAACCTGTGCCTGTGTCACACCTGCGGCCTGGCTTGCGACATGACTGGCGAACCTCACGAATGCGAGCGTTGCGGTGCGCCGCTGCACCGGCGCAAAACCAATTCCCTGACCCGCACCTGGGCCTACATGATCGCGGCCCTGGTGTTTTACATCCCGGCCAACCTGTTGCCGGTGATGAACACCGAGATGGTCGGCCATGGTGCCGACAGCACGATCATGAGCGGCGTGCTGGAGTTCTGGGAAGCCGGGGCCTGGGACATCGCCCTGATCATTTTCATTGCCAGTATCGCGGTACCGGGCATCAAGTTCGTCGCCATCACCTTGCTGCTGATCACCGTGCAGCGCGACAGCGAGTGGGCACGTAAAGAGCGTTCGACGCTGTACCGCTTCGTCGAGGTCATCGGCTACTGGTCGATGCTCGATGTGATCGTGGTCGCCCTGGTGGCCTCGCTGGTGAAGTTCCAGGCCCTGGCCGACATCGAGCCGCGCCCGGGCATTCTGTTTTTTGGTCTGGTTGTGGTGTTCACCATGCTCTCGGCAATGAGTTTCGATCCACGCATGATCTGGGATAAAGAGCGGGAAAACCCGCACAATGAGGAGGTCACGGATGAAGTCGCAAGCCACTGACGGGCCGCAAGCCCCTGGGCAGGCACCGATCAAGACCCGCCGTTTCAGCGTTTCGCTGGTCTGGATCGTGCCGATCGTCGCGGTGCTGGTGGGTATTTCGCTGGTGGTTCACAGCATTCTGCAGCAAGGCCCGACCATCGTTGTCACGTTCAAGACAGGGAGCGGCCTGACGGCGAATAAAACCGAGGTCAAGTACCGTAATGTGGTGATTGGCCAAGTCTCGGATGTGGAACTGAGCGACGACCAGAAGAGTGTCAACGCCACCATCAAGCTGGCCAAGCAGGCCGAAAGCTTTACCCGCGAGGATTCGCAGTTCTGGGTCGTGCGCCCGCGCATTGGCGCGGGTGGCGTGTCCGGTATCGATACCCTGCTGTCGGGCGATTACATCGGTGCCGATATCGGTCAGGCCAACGGCCGGGCAAAACACTTCACGGGGCTGGAAAACCCGCCGCCCATCACCTATGGCGAGCCGGGCAAGCGCTTCACCCTGTTCACCCAGGACCTGGGCTCGCTGGATATCGGCTCCCCGGTCTACTATCGCAAGATCCCGGTGGGCCAGGTGGTCGCCTACGCGCTGGACCCGGATGGCAAAGGCGTGAACATCGAGCTGTTCATCCACGCCCCCAACGATAAGTACGTTACCGAAAACACGCGTTTCTGGAACGCCAGCGGCATTGATGTGAACGTCGGCGCCAACGGCTTTGCGGTCAAGACCGAATCGTTGTCCTCCCTGCTGGTGGGCGGCATTGCCTTCCGCGCACCCGACTACAGCCCTGGCGATAAACCGGCCGCTGCGGAATACGCCTACGAACTGTTCGACGACCAGCAAACCGCCCTCGCCCCGCCAAACGGCAAGCCGCAGTACCTGGCCATGCGTTTCGACCAGGCAATGCGCGGGCTCAAGGTCGATGCGCCGGTGGAATTCCTCGGTGTGGAAATCGGCAAGGTGGTGTCGGTCAATCTGGATTACGACGAGAAGCTTCGCTCCTTTCCGGTCAACGTCGGTATCGTGATTTACCCGCAACGCCTGGGCAGGGCCCACGACAAAATGCTCAAGGCGCTCAATCATGACCCCAATGACGAAGCGGGTGGCGTACGCCTGATCGGCACCTTTATCGATAACGGCCTGCGTGCCCAGGCGCGCACGGGCAATTTCCTGACCGGCCAGCTGTACATTGCCCTGGACTTCTACCCCAAGGCAGAAAAAGTCGCCTTCGATGCAACGGCGCGTCCGGTCATGATTCCAACCATTCCTGGCAGCCTCGAGCAATTGCAGGAAAAACTCGAAGCCATGGTCGACAAGATCAACAAACTGCCGATCGAGCGAATCGCCGGCAATCTCGATGGCAATCTCGTCGAACTGCGCAAGGGCATGGCGCAATTCAACGGCAAGATCCTGCCTGGCGTGCAAAGCACTCTGTCGGACTTCAGCAAGACGATGGATACCGCCAATACGACCTTGCAATCCGCCGGTTCGACCTTGGCCGACGACTCGCCGCAACGGGAAAAACTGAATCAGACCCTGGATGAACTGGGACGCACGTCGAGATCCTTGCGTGATCTATCGGATTACCTGGGACGGCATCCGGAGTCGCTGCTTCGCGGCCGCCCGAACAATGCCCCGCCCATGGATCTGCAAGGGCCACCGCGCAATTGAGCACAGGAGCAACACCCATGGTTTTTCCGCTGAAATTCACAGTGTTCACCGCGTTGTTGCTGCTCGCCGCTTGCCGCAGTGACCCGATTCAGTTCCATACCCTGACGCCGACCCAGGTGGGCAATCATTCGACGACCACCGTCGGGGTGATTCAGATCGAGACGATAAGCTTGCCGCCCCAGGTCGATCGGGCGCAGATCGTCATTCGCGAGGGCAACAGTACCCTGGCGATCCTCGAAAGCCATTGGTGGGGTGCAACCCTCGTGGAGGAATTGCGCAGTGCACTGGCCGATCAACTGAGCAACAGTCCCGTAAAGGGCAAGTATTCGGTACGGGTCGATGTGCAGCGTTTTGACTCTGTCCCCGGTCAATATGCGCTGATGGACGTGATATGGCGCCTGCGCAGTGCCGAGCCGGGCAACAAGGCCCAGGTGATTTGCCGCAGCACCTTGCAAACGCCGTCAGGCGCAACTGTCGATGAGTTGGTACTTGCCCAGCAAAACAACATCAAACGCCTGGCCGCGCTGATCAGCCAGGCGGCCACACGACCCCAGGCGAGTTGTCCTTCGTCCTGAAGGCCATCCATCGCCAGCAAGCTGGCTACACATACGGTCTTTTGTGGGAGCTGGCTTGTCGGGTCGCCGCATCGCAGCGATGGTCGTTAACGATAACGCGTGTGACCTGGATAAACGCGGCGCGCTTGAGTCCATCGCCAGCAGGCTGGCTCCTACAGTTTCGGCGTGGGCATGGTCCCTTGTGGGAGCTGGCCTGCCAGCGATGGTCGTTAACGATGACGCGGGTGAGCTGGATAACCGCGGCGCGCTTGAGTCCATCGCCAGCAGGCTGGCTCCTACAGGTATTGCGTTATTGGTGTTTCCCGGGATTGCGTGAAGAACCTAATTTTAGCGCTGCCATCCTACGCAAGAGCAAAAGATAACAATTCCCAGTAGTTAAATAATTACCCGCCCCAACCCTCTCTGCAATTTTTTCACATTCCGTTCACCGTTCCGACACCTGCGCAGATTTAACTTGGGCTCCAGTTAATTCGCTGAACTTGGTTTCGGCGGAGTTTTTTTGTGCTGTTTAAGGTTTTGTTAAACAGCACTTTCCCTGGCGCTTCAATGGTGGACAAACTTGGTCGACTCCGTCTTGCGTAAACCGTCTTCGCGCCTGTCCAAATCGGTCGTGGCCATTAGCGCACTGACCATCGCCGTGCTGGTCACCGGCTTTGTCCTGTGGCCGAAATCCCCGACCAATCTGGCCGAGGAAGGTGCACAGGTCCGGGCCCGGTTGCTGCAACAATGGAATGCCGGCGAGATCGCGGTGCTGGTTCGCCATGCCGAGCGGTGCGACCGTTCCAGCAATCCTTGCCTGGGCCCGGCTGACGGCATTACCCGTGTCGGCAGTGAAGCGGCCGCCGTTGTCGGGCAAGGGCTGGCACACCTGGGCCTGTCGCAGACCGACATCCTGACCAGCCCCGTTACACGCACCGTGCAGACTGCGCATTACATGTTCAACCGCGACCCTCGGACCCAGGAATGGCTGGCCACCTGCGGCACGACCCTGCGTAACGATGTCGTGGCGCACAAGGTGGCCCATCGCAACCTGGTGCTGGTGACCCACAGCGGTTGCATCGCGGACTTTGAACAGCAGACCGGCCTCAAGCATGCGGCGAAGGATGCCGAGTACGGCAGCTCGTTGTTTGTCCACATCGATGGTAATGGGCAACTGCAAGTACTCGGCATTGTGAATGCCGAAGACTGGAATACTCTGCAATAAGAAAAAGACTGAGTCATCACTCGGCGAAAACTCTGGCAACAAGTTACTTCAAAGTTGACTGAATAACAGCTGAACAAACGGCGAGAAACATGACTTGACTTCTCGCTGTTCAATATCATCCCGCTTTTCCCTCTTGCAACTTTCATCTCTTTCTTCAATCAGCCTTTTCAGTGCCAAGGTCCAGACATGACGTCAAATCAGCCACTGCCGGATTTTATTGGCCATTCTTCCCGCCTGCTCGCCCCAACGACACCTGCCAACGAGCGCTGGATGCTGTTCGCCCTGGTACTGGCGTTCATAGCGTTCTACTTGCTGCCGCTAATGAGCCACGGCCTGTGGATTCCCGACGAAACCCGTTATGCCCAGATCAGCCAGGAAATGCTGCAGAGCGGGAACTGGATCTCGCCGCACTTCATGGGCCTTCGTTACTTCGAGAAGCCGATTGCCGGGTACTGGATGATTGCCATCGGTCAGGCAGTGTTTGGCGACAATCTGTTCGGGGTGCGCATCGCGTCAGCGCTGACTACCGGGCTGAGCGTGTGGCTGACCTGGCTGATTGCCCGCCGGTTCTGGGGCGTTCCGCGCAAAAGCTTTGCTTGCGCGCTGCTTTACATGAGCTTTGGGCTGATTACCGGTCAGGCCGGGTACGCCAACCTCGATCCGCAGTTCACCCTGTGGGTCAACCTGAGCCTGGTCTCCCTGTGGTTTGCCATCGACAGTCGCACCACGCGTGCCCGGATGGGTGCCTGGACGGTCCTGGGCATCGCCTGCGGCATGGGATTCATGACCAAGGGCTTCCTGGCCTGGCTGCTGCCGGCGGTGATCGCCCTGCCCTACATGCTCTGGCAGCGTCGTATTGGCGAGCTGTTGCATTACGGGCCACTGGCTGTTGTGGTCGCCGCGGCCGTCTGCCTGCCCTGGGCACTGGCCATTCATCATCAAGAACCGGATTTCTGGAATTTCTTCTTCTGGAACGAGCACGTACGCCGCTTCGCCGCCGACAACGCGCAACACGCCCGCCCGTGGTGGTTCTACCTGCCGATGCTGGTCGTTTCCACCCTGCCCTGGGCTGCGTTGTTACCAGCAACCTTCATCCAGGCCTGGAACAACAAGCGTCAGCCCGTCAGCGGTTTTCTACTGCTCTGGATGTTGTTGCCCTTGACGATTTTCAGCATGAGCAGCGGCAAGTTGCCAACCTACATCATGCCGTGCCTGTTGCCGCTGGCACTGCTGATGGGAGATGCCCTGACCCGCCTGCTGCAACAGGCACGGGCACGGACGATTCGCCTCAACGGATGGCTCAACGTCGTCATTGCCACGACGGCCCTGACGGCCTTGCTGTACCTGCAACTGAGCAAAGAAATATTCGCAAATACCGAGATGTTCAGCCTGTCCCTGGCGTTCATCGTATTGCTGGGCTGGATCATCGCCAATGCCCTGCAAATCCTGCGGCCATTGACGTTATGGGCAATGCCGGCCCTCGGCATCTGGCTACTGGTAGCGCTCCTACCTGCCGCCATGCCGGGTCAGATCGTCGACAGCAAGATGCCCGACCGGTTTATCTCCGAACACCTGGACAGCCTGAACCAGACCACCACGCTGCTGAGCAACGACCTGGGGGCAGCCTCGGCCCTGTCGTGGCTGACCGGCCGACCGGAGATAGCGCTCTACAACGTCGTCGGTGAAATGAAATACGGTCTACAGGATCCCGCTGTCGCCGAACGCAAGGTGACCCTGCAAGATGTCGGGCGATGGATGACCGAGGCGCGCAAGAAAGGCTCGGTCGGGGTGGTGATGCGGGTCAACAGCGTTGATGAGGTTCAGGAGGTCGAGGCGCTACCTGCCGACGGCACGCGTTATCAGCGTGGCAACCTGCAGGTACTGATCTTCCCGCCAATCCAGCCCTGACAGGCAGGCCAGAAAAAGCACCACAAGGCCTGCGCCCTACGTCCCCCGGTTGGGCCGTTGACGAAGAGTTGAAGCGGGTGGCCCCGTACCCCGGCACACCGGCAATCACCGAGCTATCCTTTCGCAACCCCGGTGAACGCCACGCGGGGCCAGCGGCAACTGGCTTCAGGGGAGTGAAAAAAGGCGTCGGGGCAGCGTCACATTCTGATCGACGACATCGTTTGATCGACGAGTCGAGCCACAGTGGGCACACTGCTGCTAATCTGAATGAAAATTACATGTATTAACGGTTTTTTTGACGTTATTTTCTCATTTGGATCTCTACATTCCCTGCAATTCCAGACATGCAAATGATTCGCATTGGTTAACTGGCGTTTCAATGCACATGACTTTCAAAAAATGCACCAGGAGCAGCCCGCAGAATGATTCCCAAAATCCCTTCGTTCTTGAAAAAAGCCCTGCTGGCCACCGCTTTGCTGAGCGCTGGCCAGGCCTATGCCGCTGACTCCGTCGGCCTCGTGGTGTACAACGCGCAACACGAAGGCCTGACCAAGGCCTGGGTCGAGGGTTTTACCCAGGAAACAGGTATCCCGGTCACCTTGCGCAATGGCGATGACACCGAAATGGGCAATCAGATCGTGCAGGAAGGCGCGGCCTCTCCGGCCGATGTATTCCTGACCGAAAACTCCCCGGCCATGGTGCTGGTCGACAACGCCGGGCTGTTCGCGCCTGTCGATAAAGCCACGCTGGAGCAGGTTGACCCGGCCTACCGTCCGGCCCACGGCAAATGGGTCGGGATCGCCGCACGCTCCACGGTGTTTGTGTACAACCCGAGCAAACTCTCGGAAACCAACCTGCCGAAATCGATCATGGACCTGGCCGACCCAAGCTGGAAAGGCCGTTGGGCCGCGTCGCCAGGCGGTGCTGACTTCCAGGCCATCGTCGCCGCCATCCTGCAACAAAAGGGCGAAACCGCCACGCTGGAATGGCTCAAGGGGATGAAAACCAACTACACCAGCTACCGTGGCAACAGCGCGGTACTCAAGGCAGTGAATGCCGGGCAGATCGAAAGCGGCGTGATCTACCACTACTACAGCCTGGTGGATCAGTCCAAGACCGGGGAAAACAGCAAGAACACCGCCCTGCACTACTTCAAGCACAAGGACCCGGGCGCTTTTGTCAGCATCTCCGGCGGCGGCGTCCTCGCTTCCAGCAAACACAAGGAACAAGCCCAGGCGTTCCTCAAATACATTACCGGCAAGGACGGCCAGGCCGTACTGAAGAACGGCAAGTCGTTTGAATACGCCGTCGGCAAAGGCGCTGAATCCAACCCAAAACTTGTGCCTCTGAATCAACTCGATGCGCCGACTGTCGATGCTTCAAAACTCGACAGCAAAAAAGCCGTAGAGCTGATGACACAGGCCGGACTGCTCTAATTGATGCCTGAAACCCTGCCTGCGGAAGTCGCCGAGGCGACTCCCTCACAATTGCGTCGACGATCCCGCGGACTGTTTGCCGGGCGTGGCGGTGTATGGGTGATCGGTTTGTCGGTGCTGGTTTCGTTACTGGCACTGCTACCGATCGCTTATGTTATCGGCGTGTCCCTGCAGACAGGCTGGTCAACCGCCGTAGCCCTGGTGTTCCGCCCTCGGGTCGGTGAACTGCTGGTCAACACCGTATTGCTGGTACTGCTGACGATTCCCTTGTGCGTGGCGCTGGGCGTGACGCTGGCATGGCTGACCGAACGCACGAATCTGCCGGGGCGGCGCTGGTGGTCGTTGCTGGCCACCGCACCGCTGGCAGTGCCTGCGTTCGTTCACAGCTACGCCTGGGTCAGCCTGGTGCCACCGATTCACGGCTTGTTTGCCGGCGTCCTGGTCTCGGTCATCGCCTACTTCCCGTTCCTGTATTTGCCGGTGGCGGCCACGTTGCGCCGGCTCGACCCGGCCATCGAAGACGTCGCCGAGTCCATGGGGCTCAAACCCTGGAAAGTGTTTTTCCGTGTGGTGTTGCCGCAATTGCGCCTGGCGATCTGCGGCGGCGCTTTGCTGGTCGGTCTGCACCTGCTGGCCGAATATGGCCTGTACGCCATGATCCGCTTCGACACCTTTACCACCGCGATCTTCGACCAGTTCAAATCGACCTTCAACGGCGCGGCGGCGCACATGCTGGCCAGCGTGCTGGCACTGTGTTGCCTGGCCATGTTGACGGCCGAGTCCGCCGCCCGGGGTTCGGCACGTTACGCTCGCGTCGGTTCGGGGAGCGCCCGGGAGCAACGGGTCGTGTGCCTGAAACCGGCATCCACCCTGCTCTCGTTGACGCTGCAAATCGTGACCTGTGCCCTGGCCCTGGGCGTGCCCTTGATCACCTTGGGCAAATGGCTGATCGCCGGCGGCGTGGAAGTCTGGGACATGGCCGAGTTGTTGCCTGCTCTGGAGCAAACCCTGCTGCTCGGCGTCGCCGGTGCAGCGCTGACAACGTTAGCGGCGATCCCGATTGCCTGGCTGTCGATCCGTTACCCCGGCCGAATGCAACGCGTGCTGGAAAGCTGCAACTACATCACCAGTTCCTTGCCCGGAATTATCGTGGCGTTGGCCCTGGTCACCGTCACGATCCATTTTGCCCGGCCGATTTACCAGACCACCTTTACCGTGCTGCTGGCGTACCTGCTGATGTTCTTGCCCCGCGCCCTGGTCAGCCTGCGCGCCGGCATTGCCCAGGCCCCGGTGGAATTGGAGAACATCGCCCGCAGCCTCGGCCGTTCGCCGGCCCGGGCACTGTGGCTGATCACCTTGCGCCTGGCCGCTCCCGGAGCCGCCGCCGGTGCGGCGCTGGTGTTCCTGGCGATCACCAACGAATTGACCGCCACCCTGCTGCTGGCCCCGAACGGCACGCGCACCCTGGCCACCGGATTCTGGGCCATGACCAGCGAAATCGATTACGCTGCCGCGGCGCCCTACGCCCTATTGATGGTCGTACTGTCGCTGCCGCTGACCGGACTTCTTTATCACCAATCGAAAAAAACGGCTGGCCGATGAACACTCTTGAACTCAATGCCCTCTACAAGTCCTATGGCGCCCATTGCGCGCTGGACAACGTCAGCCTGTCGGTGCCAAGCGGCAGCCGCACGGTCATCGTCGGCCCGTCCGGCTCCGGCAAGACCACCTTGCTGCGAATGATTGCCGGCTTCGAATTTCCCGATTCCGGACGTCTTTCGCTCAATGGCCAGACCCTGGTCGACGACACCCACGAAGTGCCGGCCCATCAACGCCTGATCGGCTACGTGCCGCAGGACGGCGCGCTGTTTCCGCACATGACCGTGGCGGCGAACATCGGCTTCGGCTTGTCGACCAAGGGTTCTGAAAAACAACAGCGCGTCGCCGAACTGATGGACAGCGTGGCGCTGGACGCGAAGATGGCCGAGCGCTGGCCTCACGAATTGTCCGGTGGCCAGCAACAGCGCGTGGCCCTGGCCCGGGCATTGGCACAACAGCCACGGCTGATGCTGCTGGACGAGCCGTTCTCGGCGCTCGATACCGGATTGCGCGCCGCGATGCGCAAGATGGTCGCGCGGCTGCTGGAAGACGCGGGCGTCACCACCATTCTGGTTACCCATGACCAGAGTGAGGCCCTGTCGTTCGCCGACCAGTTGGCGGTGATGCGCCAGGGCCGACTGGTACAGTCAGGGCATCCGCTGGACCTTTACCGCTATCCCGAAGACGAACAGACCGCCCTGTTCCTGGGAGATGCGGTGGTGATGCCGGCACGCATCGAGGCCGGTTGGGCTCATTGCGACCTGGGACGGATTCCGGTCAACAACCACCGCAACAACAACTCGGCGCAGATCATGCTGCGCCCCGAACAGCTGCAATTGGCCAGCATCCACCCCGGCGACCCGGAAGCCGGTGGTTGCCGGGCCGTGGTCACCGATCGGGATTTCAGCGGCAACACTTGCACGCTGACGGTCGAGCTCCAGTCCTTGACCAGCGACGAGCAACCTGGGCGATCACTGCTGGTGCGCAGTTCCGGCATGTACGCACCACCCGCCGGCAGCGCGGTTCAGGTCTCGACCATTGGCCACGCCCACGTGTTGAGCGAGCTGTAATGGTTCACAGGTCGAATCGATCCACTGCCCGACGCCGCTCGTTGTCGTCGCGCACATCGTAGTTGGCCGTGGTCTGGATGTTGCTGTGGTGCGCCAGTTTCTGCGCAATCGACAAGTCATGCTCTTCGATCACCCGGGTAATGAATGAACGCCGGAAGTCGTGGGGCATGATTTTCACCCCGACCTGCGCGCCCCGTTGCCGGGCGATGTAGTAGATCGCATGTTTGGTGATGCGCTCACGGGTGATGTGGCTGCCACGGCGGATGCGATTGAACAGAAACGGATCGTCCGACTCGCCTTCCTTGAGCAGGGAGCGGCGCAATTCAAGCCAGGCTTGCAGTTTGGCGAAGGCCCAGGCCGGCGCGTACTTGATCAATTGCTTGTTGCCCTTGGCGGTCACCTGCAGGCTGCGCTGGGTGAAGTCGACCTGATTCAACTCCAGGTTCACCGATTCGGACTTGCGCATTCCCGAGCCGTATAAAATCCCGATGATCGCGGCATCCCGCAAGCCTTGTGGCCGCGGATCGGCGGCGCAGACCGCCATTAGTTCCTGGATCAGCGTACGCCTGAGGTTGCGTCCCTGGGACAGCCGTGTACCGGCGATGCCCTTCACCGAGCGCATCTTCAACAGGTGCTCCTGAGAGATCAGGCTCATGCGCCAGGCTTCGTTCATCACCCCGCGCACCGCGTTGACATACAGTGAAGACGTGTTCGGCGCATAGCCGTCTGAACGCAATGTGGCCACCAGTGCGATCACGTCTTCGGGCTGCAGGTTGTGCCAGGGGATCTCCTCGATATCGCAGTCTTCGAAGCCCAGGCGGTCGGCGGCGTCCTGCAGCACATAGCGCATGGTCAGCTGGCTGGAGGGTGCCAGTCGCGCCAGATACAGGGTCAGCGGATTGGTCAGGGGCATGCGAGAATCAGCTACAGGTAAGTCAATCAAACGAAACGGCCTTGAATGAAAACAGTTCAATGAAGCAACTAAGAAGTGAAATAACGATCATATAAAACACATTAATCCTGTAGGACTTTTCCTAAAAACGCCATAAACGCGGGAAGTCTGAACAGCAGCTTAATAGCCTTCAGATAAACGATTCCCCTACCGTTTTTTCATGTCCCTTTCACAAAATCGGGCATAACCTTCTACGAAGTCGAAACAACCCGAATGGACGTCCAACCTGCCGCCCATGGCGAAAAAAGTCAACCGATGCAGTTTTTTACCGCCGACCGGTAACTATTTGATTTGATGCAGGTTCTGATTTAGCGTCTAAGCTGATTTCTGGATCCCTTTAGCCTCAAAGGCTATTTACGTTGACAGCCCCTGAGGTGCCCATGAGTCAGGCGTTTCTCCCTTTCTCCCGTCCCGGTATCGGTGACGAAGAAATCGCCGCCGTCGAGCAAGTATTGCGTTCCGGGTGGATCACTACCGGGCCGAAGAACCAGGCACTGGAAGAACACTTTGCCAACTACGTCGGTTGCCGACATGCCGTGGCACTGTCCTCGGCCACCGGCGGCATGCATATCACGCTGCTGGCATTGGGCATCGGTCCCGGCGATGAAGTCATTACGCCGTCGCAGACCTGGGTTTCCACCGCCAACATGATCACCCTGCTGGGTGCCACGCCGGTGTTCGTCGACGTTGACCGCAACACGCTGATGACCGACGTGGCCATGATTGAAGCTGCGATCACGCCGCGCACCAAAGCCATCATCCCGGTGCATTACGCCGGTGCGGCATTCGATCTCGATCCGCTCTATGCGCTGGCCGACAAACACGGCATTGCCGTGATCGAAGACGCCGCCCACGCCGCAGGCACGTTCTACAAAGGTCGTCACGTCGGCGCCAAAGGCACGGCCATCTTCTCGTTCCACGCGATCAAGAACATGACCTGCGCCGAGGGCGCGATGTTCGTCAGCGACGATGAGGCCCTGGCCTCTCGGGTACGCATGCTCAAGTTTCACGGGCTGGGGGTCGATGCCTACGACCGCCTGACCCACGGCCGCAAGCCCCAGGCCCAAGTGGTCGAGCCCGGATTCAAGTACAACCTGGCCGACATCAACGCAGCCATCGCCCTGGTGCAACTGGAACGCCTGGACGAAATCAACGCCAAGCGCACTCAGCTGGCACAGACCTACTTGCAGCGCCTGGAAGGCTTGCCGGTA
Organism: Pseudomonas sp. GM33; assembly: GCF_000282295.1. Taxonomy (NCBI): domain Bacteria; kingdom Pseudomonadati; phylum Pseudomonadota; class Gammaproteobacteria; order Pseudomonadales; family Pseudomonadaceae; genus Pseudomonas; species Pseudomonas sp. GM33. The sequence continues at coordinate 41,919 of NZ_AKJO01000079.1, read as the reverse complement.
CAACCGCTGGCCGTCCCCGCTTATTCGCAACAACACGCCTGGCATCTGTTCATCCTGCGTATTGATGCCGAGCAGTGCGGGCTGGATCGCGAAGCGTTCATGAAAGCCCTCCAGGAGCAGAATATCGGCACCGGCATTCACTTCATTGCCACCCATTTGCACACCTACTACCGCCAGCGCTACCCCAACCTGTACCTGCCCAACACCGAATGGAATTCGGCACGGCTGTGTTCGATCCCGTTGTTCCCCGACATGACCACCGATGATGTCCAGCGCGTCGTCGGCGCCATTGAAAACTGCATGGATAGAAGCCTTTGAGACCTTACCCAATCAACTTCGTGTCGATCGTCATTCCGGTCTACAACGAACAGGACAGCCTGCCGGAGTTGCTTCGTCGCACCGAAGCAGCCTGCCAGCAGTTGCACCATGCCTACGAAATCGTACTGGTTGACGACGGCAGCCGCGACGACTCCGCACAGATCCTGGAAGACGCCGCGTCCCGCGAAGGCAGCCCGGTGGTGGCCGTCATCCTCAACCGCAACTACGGCCAGCACGCGGCGATCATGGCCGGTTTCGAACAGTGCAAGGGCGATGTCGTCATCACGCTCGATGCCGACCTGCAAAACCCGCCCGAAGAAATCCCGCGCCTGATCGAACAGGCCGAGCTGGGTTATGACGTCGTCGCGACGGTGCGCAACAACCGCCAGGACTCGGCGTTGCGCCGCTGGCCATCAAAGTTGATCAACCTCGCCGTGCAACGCTCCACCGGCGTGGCCATGAGCGACTACGGCTGCATGCTGCGCGCCTACCGACGCACCATCGTCGACGCGATGCTCGCCTGCCGTGAACGCAGCACCTTCATTCCGATCCTGGCCAACAGCTTTGCCCGCCACACCACTGAAATCCTCGTGACCCACGCCGAGCGTGAACACGGCGATTCCAAGTACAGCCCGATGCGCCTGATCAACCTGATGTTCGATCTGGTCACCTGCATGACCACCACGCCCCTGCGACTGCTGAGCATCGTCGGCGTCGGCATGGCGGCCCTGGGCATGCTGTTCGCCATCGCCCTGGTCCTGCTGCGCCTGGTGTTCGGCGCCGGTTGGGCCGGTGGCGGTACCTTCGTCCTGTTCGCCGTGCTGTTCGTCTTCACCGGTGGGCAATTCATCGGCATGGGTCTGTTGGGTGAATACCTGGGCCGCATGTACAGCGATGTGCGCGCACGCCCGCGCTTCTTCATTGAAAAGGTGCTGCGCAGCCAGCCCGCCTCCCCTGCTTCCGTTGTCACCGTCGACGGCCTTACTTCCACTTCTTCAGATCAGGTTCCTTCATGAGTGCAAAAGCTGTTGTCTTCGCCTATCACGATATTGGCTGTGCCGGCATCGAGTCCCTGCTCTCCTCGGGTTTCGAGATCGCTGCGGTGTTCACCCACGCCGACGATCCGAAGGAGAACGCCTTCTACGGCTCCGTCGCGCAGCTGTGCGCCCGCCACGGCATTGCCGTGCATGCACCGGAGGACGCCAACCACCCGTTGTGGATCGAACGTATCGCCAAGCTCGATCCCGACTACATTTTCTCCTTCTACTACCGCAACCTGCTGAGCGAGCCGCTGCTGGCCACGGCGCGCAACGGTGCGTTCAACCTGCACGGTTCGCTGCTGCCGCGCTACCGTGGTCGCGCACCGGCCAACTGGGTGCTGGTCAACGGCGAAACCGAAACCGGCGTGACCCTGCACCGCATGGTCAAGCGTGCCGATGCCGGCGCCATCGTTGCCCAGCAAAAAGTTGCAATCGAGCGCAGCGACACGGCGCTGAGCCTGCACGGAAAACTGCGCACGGCGGCCGCCGATCTGTTGCGCGATACCTTGCCGGCGCTGCTGCAAGGCAAAGTCAGCGAAACACCACAGGACGAATCCAAGGCTACGGTGTTCGGCCGCCGCACGCCGGCTGACGGCAAACTGGTCTGGGCCAAGCCGGCCGAAGAACTGTTCAACCTGGTGCGCGCCGTGACCCAGCCGTACCCGGGCGCCTTCTGCGCGGTAGGCGAGCACAAGCTGATTGTCTGGAGCGCCGAAGTCGCCAAGGGCAACGAAGGCCAGGCGCCTGGCCGTGTGATCAGCGTCGATCCGCTGCGCATCGCCTGCGGTCAAGACTCGCTGATCATCAACGCCGGCCAGCGCAACGACAACGGCCTGTACCTGAGCGGTCCGCAACTGGCCAACGAACTGGGCCTGGTGGACGGTTCCGTGCTGCGCGGTGCCGAATCCGGTCGTGCCCCGCGTCGTACCCGCGTGCTGATCCTCGGCGTCAACGGCTTCATCGGCAACCACTTGTCCGAGCGCCTGCTGCGCGACGACCGCTACGAAGTCTACGGCCTGGACATCGGTTCGGACGCCATCGATCGCCTGCGCAGCCACCCGAACTTCCACTTCGTCGAAGGCGACATCAGCATCCACTCCGAGTGGATCGAATACCACATCAAGAAGTGCGACGTGGTGCTGCCGCTCGTGGCCATCGCCACGCCAATCGAATACACCCGCAACCCGCTGCGCGTATTCGAACTGGACTTCGAAGAAAACCTGAAACTGGTTCGCTACTGCGTCAAGTACAACAAACGCGTGATCTTCCCGTCGACCTCGGAAGTCTATGGCATGTGCCAGGACCCGAACTTCGACGAAGACAGCTCCAACCTGGTGGTCGGCCCGATCAACAAGCAGCGCTGGATCTACTCGGTCTCCAAGCAATTGCTTGACCGCGTCATCTGGGCTTACGGCCAGAAGGGCCTGAACTTCACCCTGTTCCGTCCATTCAACTGGATGGGCCCACGTCTGGACCGCCTGGACTCGGCCCGTATCGGCAGCTCCCGGGCGATTACCCAGCTGATCCTGAACCTGGTGGAAGGCACGCCGATTCGCCTGTTCGACGGCGGCGAGCAAAAACGCTGCTTCACCGACATCGCCGACGGTGTGGAAGCCCTGGCACGGATCATCGACAACGACAACGATGTCTGCAACGGCCAGATCATCAACATCGGCAACCCGGAGAACGAAGCCAGCATCCGTCAACTGGGCGAAGAGCTGCTGCGCCAGTTCGAAGCTCACCCGCTGCGCGCCAACTTCCCTCCGTTCGCCGGCTTCCGCGATATCGAGAGCAAGGCGTTCTACGGCACCGGTTACCAGGACGTGTCCCATCGCAAACCGAGCATCGCCAACGCCAAGCGCCTGCTGGACTGGACGCCGACCGTCGAGATGAGCGAAACCATCGGCAACACCCTGGATTTCTTCTTGCGTGAAGCCATGCTCGAAATCGCGGACAAGCACTGATGCAGGCGGGACTGCGGATCGATGTCGACACTTACCGAGGCACCCGTGAAGGGGTGCCCCGGTTGCTGGAAATCCTTGATGAAGCACAGGTCAAGGCGACGTTCTTCTTCAGTGTCGGGCCGGACAACATGGGGCGCCATTTGTGGCGCCTCATCCGTCCACAGTTTCTCTGGAAAATGCTTCGCTCCAATGCAGCCGGCCTGTATGGCTGGGACATTCTGCTGGCGGGCACCGCATGGCCCGGAAAACCGATCGGCCGCGACCTGGGGCACTTGATGCGTCAGGCCCGGGACGCCGGGCATGAAGTCGGCCTGCACGCCTGGGACCACCACGGCTGGCAAGCCAATGCCGGGCGTTGGAGCGATGCACAACTGGTCGACCAGATACGCCGTGGCGTGGACACCCTCAGCGACATTCTCGGGGAAAAGATCACCTGCTCGGCCTCCGCCGGCTGGCGTGCCGATGAGCGTGTGATCGAGGCCAAGCAAGGGTTTGGCTTTCGCTACAACAGCGATTGCCGTGGCCAGAGCCTGTTCCAGCCGCGATTGGCCAATGGTTGCCTGGGCGCACCACAAATTCCGGTGGACCTGCCGACCTTCGACGAGGTGGTCGGACCGAGCGTCGCCGCCAAGGACTTCAACAGGTTCATCCTGGACCGGTTCACTCCGGAAAAACTCAATGTCTACACGATCCATGCCGAGGTAGAAGGGATTCTGATGGCCAACGATTTCCGTCAACTGCTGAGCGATGCGCGTCAGCGGGACATCCGTTTTCAACCCCTGGGCGACTTGTTGCCCCAGGCCCCTGACAGTCTGCCGGTCGGCCGTGTGGTACGCGGTGCGCTCGAAGGTCGCGAAGGCTGGCTGGGAGTGCAAGGCGCATGAGCAAACGCTGGGCTTTGCCGATATTGCTGACCATGATGGCGCTGGCGTACCTGCTGCCAATGGGCAGTCATGGCTTGTGGATTCCCGACGAAACCCGCTACGCCCAGATCAGCCAGGGCATGCTCCTGAGCGGCAACTGGGTATCGCCGCACTTCATGGACGTACGCTATTTTGAAAAACCGGCGGCCGGCTACTGGATGATTGCCCTCGGGCAGGCGTTGTTCGGTCAGAACCTTTTCGGGGTGCGCTTCGCTTCTGCCCTGAGCACCGGCTTGAGCGTGCTGCTGTGCTACCTGATCGCCCGCCGCCTGTGGAACGAACCGCGCAAGAGTTTCGCCTGCGCCTTGCTCTACATGAGCTTTACGGTCATCGCCGGGCAGGCCGGGTACGCCAACCTCGATCCGCAATTCACCTTCTGGGTCAATCTCAGCTTGGTCGCCTTGTGGTTTGCGCTGGACAGCGTCGGCCGCCGTCAACGGCTGGTGGCGTGGGCGGTGCTGGGCCTGGCCTGTGGCATGGGTTTCCTCACCAAGGGTTTCCTGGCCTGGTTGCTGCCCGTGTTGATCGCCCTGCCCTGGGTGATCTGGCAAAAGCGCTGGCGTGAACTGCTGGTCTACGGCCCGGTGGCGGTCGTGGTCGCCATCGCCGTCAGCCTGCCATGGGCACTGGCTGTGCACGCCCAGGAGCCCGACTACTGGCGGTTTTTCTTCTGGCACGAACACATCCGCCGCTTTGCCGGGGACGACGCCCAGCATAACGCCCCCTGGTGGTACTACCTGCCGCTGCTGGTGGCGTTCAGCATGCCGTGGGTTGCCTTGTTGCCGCCCGCGCTCAAGCAAGCCTGGCAGACCCGACGCCAGTCCGGTATCGGCTTCCTGCTGCTGTGGCTGTGGATGCCATTGATCTTCTTCAGCCTGAGCAAAGGCAAACTGCCGGCCTACATCCTGCCGTGCCTGTTACCCCTGGCCTTGTTGCTCGGCCATGCGCTGGCTGACCGGTTGAAGCTCGAACAAGGCCGCGTGCTGGGCATCAACGGACTGCTGAACCTGGTGGTGGGCGTGGTGACCCTGCTGGCCCTGGTTTACGTGCAACTGAAAAAGCCGATCTACGATCATGAACTGCACAACCTGGTGTTGGTGTTCATCGGTTTGATCGGCTGGATCATGGCCAACCTGCTGCAGGCCTTCCGCCCGTTGCAGTGCTGGGCCGCCCCGGCCTTTGGCAGCCTGCTGTTCGCCGGCCTGTTGCCTGCCGGTCTGCCCAATTCCGTGGTCGCCAATAAAACACCTGACCAGTTCATCCTCGATCACGCCCAGGAACTGGGCCAGAGCGTCAAATTGCTGAGCAACGACCTGGGCGCCGCTTCGGCGCTGTCCTGGCGGATGAAACGGCCGCAAGTGGCTTTTTTCAACACGATAGGCGAATTGAAATATGGCCTTGCCTATCCTGATTCGCTTAAGCAGCGCGTCGACCCGGACCAAGTGCAACAGTGGATGCACGATGCCCGTCAGCAAGGCTCGGTCGGTGTGGTGATGCGGGTCAAGGGTGAGGAAGAGCTGCGTGAACTCGAACAGTTGCCCAAAGAGGGCAAGCGCTATGAACAAGGCAACCTGGTGATTTTGATTATCCCTCAGGCGGCACCATGAGCCTGCTATTGCTGCTGGTCGCCTGCCTGCTGACCTGCCTGGGCCAGATCGCCCAGAAATATGCGGTGGAAAGCTGGCGCGGCAAACCTTCCGGGTGGATGGACAAACTGCGCTCGCCCTGGCTTTGGCTGGCTCTGGCTGCATTGGGCCTGGGCCTGCTGGTATGGCTGCTGGTGCTGCAACGCCTGGAAGTCGGGATTGCCTATCCGATGCTGAGCCTGAACTTCGTGCTGATCACCCTTGTTGCGCGTTTCGTGTTCCACGAAACCATCGACCGCCGCCACTGGGTCGGCGTGGCATTGGTGATCGGTGGCGTGGCTCTGTTGGGGCAACACGCATGAACCGCAGGCGTGGTATCACCTTCGCACTGGGCAGTGTGCTACTGGTCAGCGCCGCCCAATTGGGCATGCGCTGGAGCATGAGCCACCTGCCATCGCCAGAACAGTGGCTCAGCGCGCACATCGACCTGACAGCCGTTGCCGTGGTGCTCCTGGCCATCCTCGCCTACGCCTCGTCGATGCTGTGCTGGCTCGCCGCCCTGCGGGACCTGCCCCTGGGCCGTGCCTACTCGTTGCTGAGCATCAGCTACGCGCTGGTGTACCTGCTGGCCGCCAGCCTGCCGCTGTTCAGCGAAGCGTTCAGCCTTACAAAAAGCCTTGGCGTGGCATTGGTCATCCTCGGCGTCATTACCATCAATTCCCGACCTGCTCGTGCGCCCGAATCAAGGAGTGCCCCATGAAAATCAGTGTGTTTGGTAGCGGTTATGTTGGCCTGGTGCAGGCAGCGGTATTGGCGGAAGTCGGCCACGACGTGGTCTGCATGGACGTTGACGAGAAGAAAGTCGAACTGCTCCAACAGGGACACGTGAGCATTTTCGAACCTGGCCTGGCCAGCCTGGTACGCGAAGGCCTTGACGCCAAGCGGTTGCAGTTCACCTGCGATGAAAAATTCGCCGTCCAGCACGGGCAGGTCCTGTTCATCGCCGTCGGTACTCCCTCTCGGGAAGACGGCTCGGCGGACTTGCGCTACGTGATGTCGGTGGGCGAAGCCGTGGCGCGTCATCGCGAGCAGCCGGCGATCCTGGTGGAGAAATCCACCGTCCCGGTCGGCACCGGCGACGCCTTGCGTGCACACATCGACAAATGCCTGCTCAGCGTCGGGCGTGTATTGCAGTTCGATATCGTCTCCAACCCGGAGTTCCTGAAAGAAGGTTCTGCCGTGGCCGACTGCCGGCGCCCGGACCGTATCGTCATCGGCTGCGAACGCGATGAAGTGCGTGAGGTGATGCGTGACCTGTACTCGCCGTTCAACCGCAACCACGAACGCATCATGTTCATGGACCTGCGCAGCGCCGAGCTGACCAAATACGCCGCCAACTGCATGCTGGCGACCAAGATCAGCTTCATCAACCAGATCGCCGAACTGGCCGAACACCTGGGTGCAGACATCGAATCGGTACGCCTGGGCATCGGCGCCGACTCGCGTATCGGCTACCACTTCATCTACCCCGGTTGCGGCTACGGTGGCTCGTGCTTCCCCAAGGACATGCGCGCCCTGATCCACAGCGCCGAAGAGGCCCATTGCTCCAGCGACCTGCTGCAAGCGGTGGAAGCCATCAACGAGCGGCAAAAGCACAAGCTGTTCGAGCGCATCAACGCGTTCTACAAGGGCGACCTGCGTGGCAAGACCTTTGCCGTCTGGGGCCTGGCCTTCAAACCCAATACCGACGACATGCGCGACGCACCGAGCCGGGTATTGCTCGAATCGTTGTGGGCCGCCGGGGCGAATGTCCGTGCGTTCGATCCGGAAGCCATGCAGGAAACCCAGAAGCTGTACCCGGATGAGTCGAAACTGATGCTCATGGGGACGCCGGAGTCAGTCTTGTCCGGCGCCGATGCGCTGATCATCTGCACCGAATGGCAACAGTTCAAGGCACCGGACTTCGAGTTTATCCGCCAACGCCTCAACGCCCCGGTGATCTTCGATGGCCGTAACCTGTACGACGCGGACCGACTGGCGCGCATCGGCTTTACCTACTTCCCGATTGGTCGGGGTGAGTCGCGCAAGTTGCCGATGCCTTACCAGCAATGGCTGACCGAATCAGTGGTCGCTTAAACGTCATGTTCCCCCACTTGCGCCGACAGTCCCTCGCGCTGGGTCTGTTGGCGCTGGTGTTGTTCTGCGCCGGGATGTACCAGCAGCCGGCCATCGGCTTCGATTCGCGCTTCGTGCTGTTCGCCCAGGAGATGCTGCGCAACGGACCGTCTTTTTTTCCGACGACCTACGGCCAGCCCTACGCAGACTACTCGGGCCTTTCAACGGTATTCATCTGGCTGCTTTCACTGCCGCTCGGCCAGGTCACCAGCCTGACCGCGTGGCTGCCGAGCGCCATCGCCGCAGCGGTCATCGTCACCTTGATGTACCGCCTGCTGGCGCCCTACTCCACGCGCTGGGCGCTGCTGAGCATCGCCCTGATGCTGTTGACCAACACCTTCATCACCGAAACCCGCGCCGTTTCCCTCGACCTGATGCTGGCGGCCGTCGCGTTCAGCGTGTTCTACCTGGGTTATGTCGCCGATCACTTTGCGGCACCACGGCGCCGGGGCCTGATCTTTGCCTTGCTGATGCTGGGCTTCTGGATTCGCGGCCCCATCGGCCTGGTGATTCCTGCGGGGATGCTCTGCAGCTATTTTCTGGTCAATCGCCAATGGCGGCGGCTGTTTGTCTTCGGATTGCTGGCATCGGTGCTGTTGGCGGTGTGTGTCGGTCTGTTGCTGTGGCTGGCCGACGTCAGCGGCGGCCCGGCCTTCTTGCAGGACGTGATTCGCATGCAGTTCATGGGACGCATGGACGGCAGCGAAGGCTCCAACGAACTGTTGTATTACTTCACCAGCTCGATGGGCAATTACGCACTGGCCTGGCCGTTGGCAGTGCTGGCGCTGGTGACGGTCGCAGCTTCCGGTCGACAACAGTCAGGCCCGGCATTGCGCCTGACGCTGTACTGCGCAGCCGCCGGGTTGATCGTGATGGTCGGCCTTTCCGTCCCGCAAGCGAAAAAGGCCCGTTACCTGCTGCCGATGCTGCCCATGGCGGCAATCATTGCGGCTTACCCGTTCTACGCCGTGCAGGGTCGGTTGTTCAGTTGGCTGCGCGTATTGATGCAGGGCTTATGGCTGCTGATCCCGGGGCTGCTGATCGTGACCTTGCTGGTGGTACAGCGCAGATTCCCCGAAGACGTCGCTCACCTCACTTCGTTGTTCATCATTCTCGGCGTGCTGCAAACAGTCGCCGTGGCAGCGTTCAAGCAACCCCGCTGGCGTGCACAGATTCTCGCTCTTTGCGCGGTCCTGGCACTGTGGTCGTTATACATCCTGCAGTTCGAGCCCATCCAGCGACAGCTTTACGATACCCGGACCTTCAGCCACGAAGCGTTTGAACTCGTGCAAAAGGACCCCGCACCCCTGGTGATGCACGCGATGGGCAAGGATGCCAAAGCCATCAAGTTCATGGTCAACATCAATCAAGGCCTGCAACCGGAGTTCACCGATTCCCCCCAGGAACTTGACGCCCTCGAGGGCCCGGCGTGGCTGATGATGGACCTGAACGTCTACAAGGCACTGCAAGGCTCGGCTATCGGTGGCTTGCCACCCGTGTTGAGCGGGCGTTTCGACAAGAATGACTTCGTGCTGCTGCACCTCAAGTAATTCCGTAGCAACGAGCGGGTGTCCGACTGCTAGAGTAGCGCTGACCTTGGGCTGATGCCGGCCCGATCGAATAAGGACATTCACGCCGTGACCCGTTATTCCCCCCTCATCCGCCGCCTGCTGATCTGCTCGCTGACCATCGTCGTCAGCCGCGCCATCACCAGCCCGTTACTCACGTTGTTCGTCAGCGACAAGCTTGGCCTTAACCAACAGGACGTTGGTCTGCTGCTCGGCATTGCAGTGTTCGTCGCCACCCTGCTCTCCCTCTACGGCGGCTACATCATCGATCGTTTCGAAAAACGCCGACTGCTTGTGCTGTCGATGGCCTCCAGCGCGGTCGGCCTGCTGTTGCTGACCTTTGCCGAAAACCTCTACTTGACCACGATCACCCTGATCGTCACCGAAACCGCCTCGGCGCTGTTCCTGATCGGTTCGAAAGCCATTCTCAGCGACAACCTGCCCGTGGGTCAGCGAGCCAAGGCGTTTTCCTTGAGCTATACGCTGACCAACATTGGCTACGCGGTCGGGCCGATGCTTGGCGTGCTGATTGCCGGCGCCTTTGCCAGTGCGCCTTTCCTGATCGCGGCGGCCATCGCTTTTTTCAGTATTTTCCTGATGACCGGCATTTCCGCGGATCCGGCCAAGGCGCCTCTTGCCGGTCAGGCGCAGAGTTTTCTGAAAACCCTAATCACCCTGAAAAACGACCGCACCCTGATCCTGTTCACCGCCGGTTGCCTGCTCAGCACCGTGGTGCACGGGCGATTTACCTTTTACCTGTCGCAGTACCTGCTGGTGACCAGTAATCCCCAGCACACCATGGAAATCATGGCCGCCCTGCTCGCCTGCAACGCCATCAGCGTGATCCTGTTGCAATACCAGGTCGGGCGTTTTCTCAAACGTGAACAATTGCGCCAGTGGATTGTGGCCGGCACCGGCCTGTTCATCCTCGGCCTGATCGGCTTCAGCCTGGCGGACAGCCTGGTGAGCTGGTGCGTGGCCATGTTCATCTTCACCCTGGGTGAAATGATTATTTACCCGGCCGAGTTTCTCTTTGTCGACACCCTGGCTCCGGAAGAATTGCGCGGCAGTTACTACGGCGCGCAAAACCTTGCTGCGCTAGGCGGCGCGGTGAGCCCGGTGATTTGCGGCTTCATGCTGATGCACAGCCCGGCGCCGACGATGTTTTATGCCTTGAGTGCACTCGCAGCGCTAGGCGGCCTGCTCTGCTACATGAGTGGCCGACGGGCCACTTAAAGCAAAATTAATGCACTGAAAGCTCATTAATATGAATTTGTCAGTAGCTGGATTGAACGGCACACTGTGCCTGTTCCTCCCCCAACAGTGGGAACACCTTCAAGGGCTTACTGGGTTTCCCAGCTAAGCCCTTTTTTTACCTCGCTTTTTTCTGCCGGAGTTTTCTCGCAATGCTTGCCCGCTGGTTGCCCGTCGCCATCAACACCCGCCCCACCGAATGGAGCCGTGCCGCCATCGGCATGGCCTTGGGCACGCTGCTCAGCGTCTGGCTCTGTAGCCAGGTGTTTGGCATCGAAGTGGCCCAGCACCTGATCGGCCCGCTCGGGGCCTCGGCGGTGCTGTTGTTTGCCGTGTCGTCAGGAGCGCTCGCACAGCCCTGGTCGATTCTGGGTGGCTACTTGTGTGCCGCAGTGATTGCGCTGCTGGTGGCCCATGTGTTGGGTCGAACCTTGGGGAGCGCCTGTCTGGCGGCGGGCATGGCGGTGTTGCTGATGTGTTGGTTGCGCTGCCTGCATCCACCGGCCGGGGCGTTGGCCCTGACCCTGGTGCTGGCCGACCCGGTGACCATTGCCATGGACTGGAAAGCCATTGAGCCGGTCATGCTCAGCGCAGCGACGATGCTGTTCTGCGCCCTGGCCTACAACAATCTGACCCGCGTGCGTTACCCCAAGGGCAGCAGCGAACCGACCGTCATGATTCCGGCCGATCACCCGCCAGTCGACAGTCAGGCCATCACCGCCGAAGATCTGAAACTGGCGCTGGCGGACATGGAAGCCTTCTATGACGTCACGCCCGAGGACCTCGAACAGCTGATCCAGGCCAGCCAATTGCACGCCAAACGACGCAGCGTCACCGAGGTGTTCGCCCCGCGTCCGTAAGCCCCTGTTCTGGAGGATCTTTTGCCGTGGCCGGGCGGTTCTGGCATCCTGCGCCTCCATTTTCTGACCCGGCCCGCCTTCTGGCACGCAAACCACCATGACCGCCTCCGAAAAAGCCCCCGCGCCACGTAACAATGACCTGATCTACGGCCTCGATGACCGTCCGCACCTGACCGCCACTGTCTTCGCCGCCCTGCAACACGTGCTGGCGAGTTTCGTCGGCATCATCACCCCGACGCTGATCATGGGCAGCGCCCTGGGCCTGCAAAGCGAAATTCCCTATCTGATCAGCATGGCGCTGTTCGTCTCGGGCCTGGGCACCTTCGTCCAGGCGCGGCGTTTTGGTCCGGTGGGTTCGGGCCTGTTGTGCCTGCAAGGCACCAGTTTCTCGTTCATCAGTGTGATTCTCAGCGCCGGCTTCATGGTCAAGGCCCGGGGTGGTGGCACCGACGAGATTCTCTCGACCATCTTCGGCGTGTGCTTTTTTGCCGCGTTCATTGAAGTGGTGTTGAGCCAGTTCATCGGCAAACTGCGCATGCTGATCACCCCGGTGGTGACCGGGACGATCATCACGCTGATGGGGTTGTCGCTGATCAAGGTGGCCATGACCGACATCGCCGGCGGCTTCGGAGCCCAGGACCTGGGGGCTGCCAGTCACCTGGCCCTGGCGGCGCTGGTGCTGGGAACCATCGTGGTGTTGAACCGGGTCGATGTGCCGTTTCTGCGCCTGGGGGCGATTGTCATCGGTCTGACTCTCGGTTACGGGGTGGCCTGGCTCACAGGCCAGGTGGATTTCAACGGCCTGCCCGAAGTCCCGCTGATGAGCGTACCGGTGCCGTTCAAATACGGTTTTTCCTTTGATTGGGTGGCGTTCATTCCGGTGGCGGTGATCTTCCTCGTTTCGCCATTGGAGGCCGCCGGTGACCTCACGGCCAACTCGATGATTTCCCGGCAACCGGTCAAAGGCCCGGTGTACATACGCCGGATCAAGTCCGGCCTGCTCGCCGATGGCCTCAACTCGGCCATGGCGGCGGTGTTCAACAGCATGCCAATGGTGACCTTCGCCCAGAACAACGGGGTGATCCAGCTCACGGGCGTGGCCAGTCGTTACGTGGCGTTTTTCATTGCCGGTTTCCTGGTGGTGCTGGGCCTGTTCCCGATGATCGGCGCGGTACTGCAACTGATGCCCAAACCGGTACTGGGCGGCGCCGAGCTGGTGATGTTCGGCACCGTCGCCGTGGCCGGGATCAAGATTCTCGCCGAGGCCGGCCTGCATCGGCGCAACATGCTGATCGTGGCGATTTCCATCGGCATGGGCCTGGGGGTGGCCGCCGTGCCGGAAGTCCTGCGTGAACTGCCCAAGGCCCTGCACAACATTTTCGAATCGCCCATCACCGTCGGCGCGCTGTGCGCTATCGTTCTTAATATCTTCCTGCCTGAGGAGTTCATCGAGCTGGAAGAAGACGAATTCGATCCGGAGGCCTCCGTGCTTCAGGTGATGCAGAACCCCGATGTGACCACCAGGGATGAACCCGCAAAGGCTGCGGTGGTTGCACGGTAAAACCGCCGGACGGGCTCAGGGGCTGAGCCGGTGGCGGTACAGCCCTTTTCAGATGAGAGCACGTCCATGCGCAGCGTTCACGCGGTCCTGATTTCCCTCCTGCTCTGCCTGAGCGCCTGCTCCTCGCTGCCCAATCGAGACCCGCTGAAAATCAACGTCGTGGGTATCGAACCCCTGCAGGGCGAGGGCATGGAAGTACGCTTTGCCGTGACAATCCGCGTGCAAAACCCCAATGACAACAACCTCACCTACAGCGGCGTCGCCCTGGACCTGGACATCAACGGCCAGCCATTCGCCTCGGGCGTCAGCGATCAGAGGGGCGAGATCGGGCGTTTTTCCGACACTGTCGTGAGCGTGCCGGTCAGCGTTTCGGCATTTTCGTTCATCCGCCAGACCTATGGCATCAGCCAGATGAAAACCCTCAACAACATGCCTTATATCCTGCGCGGCAAGCTCTCGGGCGGGGTATTCAATACGATGCGTTTCGTCGACAGCGGCACCCTCAATCTGCCGGGGTCGACCACTGGCAGTCGCTAGCGAGAGAGGGTCAGGCAGGCGCTGAATCTACTGGACGTCATTGAGAATCAGGCTGCGGTAATGCCCCGGATTTGACCCCGCCCACTTGCGAAAGGCCTTGTAGAACGAACTGGTGTCAGCAAACCCCAGCCGCGTGGCGATTTCGCTGAAGCTGATCGCCGGCTCGGCCAGCCAGACGATCGCCAGCTCCTTGCGCACGCTGTCCTTGAGACCTTGATAGGTTTGCCCTTCTTCGGCGAGCCGGCGGCGCAATGTCGATGCCGACATGCACAGGCGTTGCGCCAGGGTCTCGGTTTCCGGCCAGTGCTCGGCCGGCAGGTGACGCAGATCGTGTTTGATCCGGCTGGCCAGGCTCTGCGAATCACGGTACTTCACCAGGATGTTGGCCGGTGCGAGGGCCAGGAATCGCTTGAGCTCTTCGGGGCTGCGCTTGATCGGCAGATCCAGGCAATCGGCGGAGAAAATCATCCGCGTACGCGGCCGGTCGAAACGCAGGTTCTCGGAAAACATCACCTGATAGTCATCGCAGAAATCCGGTTTCGAACAGCGCAGTTCAATGGCCAGAATCGGAATCCGCCGCCCCGCCAGCCAGCAGGCAACGCCGTGGACGATCATCCAGTAAGTGAAATAGGTGAAGGCCCGGCGTGGCTCCCTGTCGTCTTCGAGCAAGACGATTTCCGCCAGGCTTTGCTGACGCACCAACTGCGCCGGCAGGTGTTCGAGGATCAACGACAGAAACGCCAAGCCGCCAGCCAGTCCCGCCGCCACGTTGGGTTGGAGCATGGCGCTGCGACACAGGAATGCGAAGCTGCCGGATTTGAGTTTGCGTGGGTCCATGCCAAAAAACTCGTCATCCCCGCGCCGTGCCAGCAATCGCCACAGGCGCGCATAAGCGGTGGCTGGAACCCGGGCGTCGGCGTTACCCAACAGCTGCGGATCGATGCCGACCTTGATCAACACCTCGTCCTTGTCGATGCCTGGCGCGCAGCTTTGCAACAGTGCTTCACGCACCAGTTGGATGGAGATGGTGTCTTTTTCCGACATGGATTGCGGCAAGCCCTGTTCTTGTTCGAGTGGGGGGCATATTAGCAAGATCAAAAGCCAAAACGAGCAAGATCAAAAGATCGCAGCCTGCGGCAGCTCCTACACGCCGCAAGTGCCGCGAACGGACAAAATCCCTGTAGGAGCTGCCGCAGGCTGCGATCTTTTAGAGAATGCGGTAAAGCAGCCGCTCGATCCGCACACGACTCACGCGCTTGAGGAACTTGGCCACGCCCATTGGGTATTCGGCCAGGGTTTCCAGGTTCTGGAAGTGCTCGATTCGCCGGGTGTGCTGGAAAATCTCCGCCAGTTCCTGACGGCGCGGCTCCAGCCATTCGCCGTGCGGATCATCGATCAACAAGGCGTTTTCCAGATCGAGCCGGAACGCCCGCGGGTTGAGGTTGTTGCCAGTCAGCAAGGTATAGCGCCGATCGATCCACATGCCCTTGAGGTGATAGGTGTTGTCACCATCAAGCCACAGGTGCAGGTTCAACTGACCGCTGTCGATGTTGCGCTGATGGCGCTTGGCAAACCGGCGCAAGCTGATTTCGTACAGGTACGGCAGCGCCGAAATGACCCGGAACGGTTCACTCGGCGGAATGTAGAAGTCATTGGCCGTCTTGTCACCGACCACAATGTCGATCTTCACCCCACGGGCCAGCGCGCGGTTGATCTCGCGGATGATCGCCAGCGGCAGGTTGAAGTACGGCGTGCAAATGGTCAGCTGCTGCTGGGCGCTGGCGATCAGCTCGCAGATCACCCGGTTCAGCGGATTGTTCTTGCCGACGCCGAGCAACGGGCTGACGGACAGACCGGTCCGGTCGGTGGTGCCTCGCGTGGTGTCGTACGCCGCGTGCTTGAGCCGGCTGCGCAGGTCACCGATGTCATTGCGCAGGCTGCGGGTCGTCGGCAGGTTCGGCAGGTCGAGGCGGTGCACCGCTTTGGAAGCCACCAGGCCGTGCTGCACCAGGTGCTGCATCGAATCGGCCAGTTCGCGATTGTGCAGCACGTGATAACGGTCGTAGCGGTACTTGTCGAACTTGTGCAGGTAGACGTTGTTCAGGCTCGCGCCACTGTAGATCACGCAATCATCGATCACGAAGCCTTTGAGGTGCAGCACACCGAACAGTTCGCGGGTTTGTACCGGGACGCCATAGATCGGCACCACGCTTTCGTGGGTGCGGGTCATCTCCTGGTACCAGGCCGAGTTGCCCGGTTGCTTGCCGGCACCGATCAGGCCGCGCTGGGCGCGCAGCCAGTCGACGACCACCACCACGTCCAGTTCCGGACGCGCCAGTTTGGCCGCGTGCAAGGCATCGAGAATTTCCTGGCCGGCTTCATCCTGTTGCAGGTACAGCGCAACGATGTATATGCGCCGGGTCGCGCTGGCGATTTGCTCGAGCAGGCAACGACGGAATTCGGCAGCGCCGGAAAGGATGCCGACGGCATCGGCCGTCAGCGGAAAACTGCGCAGCTTGGGCAGCAGGGAACGTTTGAAAAGCGACGGCATAGGGCTCGCAATGGGTCGAATCCGAAGAGCCTGAGAGCTTACACCATCGCTGGGTTCGGGTCTTGTTACTGTCTGTAATACCCCTTCGCGAGCAGGCTCGCTCCCACATTGAAATGCATTCCCCCCTGTGGGAGCGAGCCTGCTCGCGAAGACTTATTGTCACACACCACAAAAAACTGTTTGACCAAGGAGAACGGTCGTTCTACTGTTAGCCACATGAACGAAATCAATAGCAACGACACACGCGACATCATTCTGGATGTCACCGAAAAGTTGATCTACAAAAGTGGCATAGCCGCCACTGGCATGGATCTCCTGGTGAAAACCGCCGGTGTCTCCAGAAAAAGCATCTACCGCTACTTCGCCAACAAGGACGAACTGGTCGTGGCCGCCCTGCAACGCCGCGATCAGCGCTGGATGCACTGGTACCGCAGCGAAGTCGGCCAGGCCCAGACCCCGGCCGGGCGGCTGCTGAACCTGTTTACCGTACTCAAGTCGTGGTTCGCCAGCGAAGGCTTTCGCGGCTGCGCCTTCATCAACACCAGTGGCGAAACCGGCGACCCGCAAGACCCGGTGCGCCTGGTCGCCAAAGAACATAAACAGAAACTGCTCGACTACGTGTGCGAGCTGTGTACCGAACATGGTGCCGAGGATCCGCAGACGCTGGCCAGACAGCTGCTGATCCTGATCGATGGTGCCATTACCGTGGCGCTTGTAACGGGTGATCACAGTGCCGCCGATAATGCGCAATGCATGGCGCGAAAGTTATTGGACCTGTAGCAACCTGATCAAGCTCGACAATTGTTTTAACTTTAACTTGATACGGAGACTTGAAATGTCTAATGCCGAAGTTCGTCCGCCATTGCCCCCTTTCTCCCGTGAATCGGCCATTGAAAAAGTTCGCCTGGCTGAGGATGGCTGGAATTCCCGCGATCCGGAGCGCGTGTCCCTGGCCTACACCCTGGACACCCAGTGGCGAAACCGCGCCGAGTTCGCCCATAACCGCGAAGAAGCCAAGGGCTTCCTGACCCGCAAATGGGCCAAGGAGCTGGATTATCGACTGATCAAGGAACTCTGGGCTTTTACCGACAACCGCATCGCCGTACGTTATGCCTATGAATGGCACGACGACTCGGGCAACTGGTTCCGCTCCTACGGCAACGAAAACTGGGAGTTCAACGAGGACGGCCTGATGGCCCGTCGCTTTGCCTGCATCAACGACATGCCGATCAAGGAAAGCGAGCGCAAGTTCCACTGGCCGCTGGGACGTCGCCCTGACGATCATCCGAGCCTGTCGGATCTGGGTCTGTAATCCGACCTGACGCTGATCCCTGTGGGAGCGGGCTTGCCCGCGAAGGGGCCATCAGATCCAACATTGACGTTGGCTGACACACCGCTTTCGCGAGCAAGCCCGCTCCCACATTGGTTTTGTGTTGTGCAGGTGGTTAAGATGCTGCCCTTCCCCGCAGCCTCTTTCTGCACCCGCCGAATAAGCCGATCCCATGCCTTTCGAACTCAGTGTTGACCTCTCCACCCTGGCCATCCTGGCCCTTGTCGCTTTTGTTGCCGGTTTCATCGACGCCATCGCCGGTGGCGGTGGGCTGTTGACCACCCCGGCGCTGTTGACCGCCGGCCTGCCGCCGCACCTGGTGCTGGGCACCAACAAGCTCAGTTCGACCTTCGGCTCGGCGATTGCCAGTTTCACCTTCTACCGGCGCAAGCTGTTCCACCCCGCGCAATGGGTGCACGCCATCGTCGGTACCCTGGTCGGCGCGCTGACCGGTGCCGTGGTCGCGCACTACCTGCCAGCAGAATGGCTGAACAAAATGCTGCCGGTGATCGTCTTCGCCTGCGGTGTCTATCTTTTGTTTGGCGGCACGCCGAAAGCGCCGACGGACAGCGATGCACCGATCAAGAAAACGTGGCAGTCGACCCAGGGCTTCAGCCTCGGTTTCTATGATGGCGTGGCCGGTCCCGGCACGGGCGCGTTCTGGACCGTGAGCAGCCTGTTGCTCTACCCCATCGACCTGGTGAAGGCCAGCGGCGTGGCGCGCAGCATGAACTTCGTCAGCAACGCGGCGGCGCTGTCGATCTTCATCTTTTCCGGTCAGGTGGACTGGATCATCGGCCTGTGCATGGGCTCGTCATTGATGGTCGGCGCCTTCTTCGGCGCCCGCACCGCCATCAGCGGCGGGGCGAAATTCATTCGTCCGGTGTTCATCACCGTGGTGTTGGGCCTGACCGTGCGCCTAGCCTGGCAGCACTGGTTCAGCGTGGCCTAAACGCCGCGCCACGTAGACGTCGATCAGGTAACGGGCAATCGAGCGCGACGCCGGCAACGGCGGCAGCGCGTGCACGTTGAACCACTGGGCGTCCTCGATCTCGTCTTCCTGGCAGACGATTTCGCCACTGGCGTACTCGGCATGAAAGCCTAGCATCATCGAGTGCGGGAACGGCCAGCACTGGCTGCCCATGTACTGGATGTTCCTGACCTCGATGCTCACCTCTTCGCGAACCTCGCGAATCAGGCAGTCCTCGGCCGATTCGCCCGGCTCGGCAAACCCGGCCAAGGTGCTGTAGACCCCCGGCACAAAACGTGGCGAACGCCCCAGCAGAATCTCGTCGCCACGGGTCACCAGTACGATCATGCTCGGTGAAATCCGCGGGTAATAGCGCAAGTCACACGGCAGGCAGTACATCGCCCGCTCACGCACCACCTGATGGGTCGCCTGACCGCAATTGCCGCAAAAGCGGTGTTCGCGGGCCCAGGTGCCGATCTGTGCGGCGTAACCGAGCACCTTGTAGACCGTGTGATCGCCTTCGAGCATGAACGCCCGCAAGCCCTTCCAATTGCAGCCCGGCACCTCGCTGTGACTGCGCAGCTCCAGCAGATAGACCGGCTCGCCATCGAGATGACCGATGCCATGCTCGGAGAGAATCGACAGGTCCTGACGCTTCAACCATTCACGTGGAAACAGGGCGCCATTGTCATCGAACAGAAAGCCTTCGGGGCTGCGCGCGACGGCCCAGCCGCCGGGTTGATCGGTGTCCAGTACTGCAGTGGTCCAGCGAGGAATCATGGTTAATCAATCCAGAAATTCGGGTTTCTGTTTGCTCATATGGGCGGCCATGGCCACGCGCAGATCGGTGGATTGCAACATGGCGGCGTTCCAGGTGGCGATGTATTCGAGGCCGTCATCGATGCGATGGTCACGCATGTAGCTGATCATCTCCTTGGTGCCGGTGACGGCGATCGGCGACTTGCCGGCGATTTCGCGGGCAATCCCCATGACGCCGTCGAGCAGGCTGGCGTTGTCGCTATAGACGCGATTGACCAGGCCCATGCTGCGCGCTTCGTCGGCGCCAAAGGTGCGACCAGTGTAAGCCAGTTCGCGCAGCATGCCGTCACCGATGATCCGCGGCAAGCGTTGCAGTGTGCCCACGTCGGCGGCCATGCCGATGTCGATTTCCTTGATCGAGAACTGTGCGTCCTCGGCGGCATAACGCATGTCGCACGCGGCAATCAGGTCGATGGCGCCACCCAGGCAGTAGCCCTGAATCGCTGCAAGCACCGGTTTGCGGCAGTTGTCGACGGCATTGAACGACGCTTGCAGGGTAAGGATCTTGCGCCGCAGCAGGCGCGCATTGCGGCCGACGTCCTTGCCCAGTTCATTGGCCACACCGGCCAGCATCATCAGGTCGATACCCGAGGAGAAATGCTTGCCTGCGCCGCTGAGGACCACCACGCGCACTTCATCGGTGTCGTCGATCCACTGGAAGATCTCGACGATCTCGCTCCAGAACGCAGCGTTCATCGAGTTGATCTTCTCCGGCCGGTTGATCTGCACATGGGCGATTTTATCAACCAGTTCGACGTTGAATGCGCTGTATTGAGACATGCCAAGGATCCTTTTGCGGGCAGAAAACGAGGCCCGAACTATAACAAGGCATCGCGACCGGCAGTAAGGCAGTGGTTCAGCCAAATCCGGGACTTGGCGTACGCACCGCATTGGTGCGCAGCCGCTCGATCACGTCGCACATTCATGTGACCGCCCGGTGACTTTTTGAGGGCGAAA
Source organism: Pseudomonas sp. GM33 (assembly GCF_000282295.1). NCBI lineage: Bacteria > Pseudomonadati > Pseudomonadota > Gammaproteobacteria > Pseudomonadales > Pseudomonadaceae > Pseudomonas > Pseudomonas sp. GM33. Next base: position 21,506 of record NZ_AKJO01000079.1, on the reverse strand, counting down.
CGCAAAAAAACATGCACTTCGTCGGGGCGTTTGCACCTCGATCAGGCACGTCCGTACCGCTACAAACCGATTGTCGAACAATTTTGCCATCGGCCCTTTACCGCTCTAAGTTCTGGCCTAGACTCATTTTCTCAAAGCGAAACCGATCGGTCACAAAGTGGAAAAACAGTCGAAACTTTTTCCATTCCCGATCGGTCCTCTGACAAGAAGGTGCGTTGCGACTGGTGCAATCTTTGCAACGGCTCATTCACCCCTTTTGCTTCGACGCATCGGGCAGCGCTTGCTCACTGATGCGCAGCGCTTTTGCGCCCGGCCACGGGAATTGGCCATGAAACACCGTTTGCCAGACCTAAGAATTAGATCAACAGCACGGGAGATTCATATGATCAGTACGGCTTTGGAAATACAGGGAGAACGTGCTCATCAGGTCGGCGAATCGAGCGCCGTAACTGCCGCGAACACCCAACCCGTCAGCGTGCCCGGCACCAGGACGCTGCCCCCGGCAGCCCAGCAGAATCCGAACCGTAAGAAAGTGTTGTTCGTGACCTCGGAAATTGCCGACCTGGTGAAAACCGGGGGCCTGGGCGACGTTTCCGCGGCGCTGCCACGGGCCATGGCCCATCTGCACGATGTGCGAGTGTTGATCCCGGGTTACCCGCAGGTGCTGCACAGCGAGAACCCCATCCATATCATCGGTGAACTCGGCGGTCATGCCGCATTGCCACCGTGCAAGATCGGGCGCATGGACATGCCCGATGGCCTGGTCATCTACGTACTGATCTGCCCCGAACTCTACGAGCGCGAAGGTTCACCCTACGGCGCCAACAACGGCCGCGACTGGCCGGACAACCATATCCGTTTCGCCCGCCTGGGCCTGGCGGCGGCCGACATCGCCGCCAACCTCGCGCAAATCCACTGGTGCCCGGACCTGGTGCACGCCCACGACTGGCCGGCCGGCCTGGCCCCGGCCTACATGCACTGGCGTGGGCAGCGCACACCGACGCTGTTCACCATTCACAACCTGGCCTATCAAGGCGTGACCAGCCTGGGCTCGTGCCCCGAACTGGGCATTCCCCATCACGCGCTGCAACAGGAAGGCATGGAGTTCTACGGCAAGATGTCGTTCCTCAAGGCCGGCATGGCCTACTCGAGCCACATCACCACCGTCAGCGCGACCTACGCCCAGGAAATCACCACCCCGGACTTCGGCTGCGGACTCGACGGCTTCCTCGCCGCCAAGACTCAGCAAGGCCTGCTCAGCGGGATTCCCAACGGCATCGATGAAAGCTGGGATGCGGCCACCGACCCGCACCTGTTCTGCCCGTTCGAAATCGGCGACTGGGATGGCAAGGCGGTGAACGCCGCCCATGTGCGCGAGCTGTTCGGTCTGCAAGACTCCGAAGGGCCGCTGTTCGCCGTGGTGTCGCGCCTGGTCTATCAGAAAGGCCTGGACCTGACCGAAGCGGTCTCCGAATACATCGTCAAATCCGGTGGCCAGATCGCGATCATCGGTCGTGGCGAGCCGGAAGAAGAACAGTCGATGCGCGAACTGGCCCTGCGTTTCCCCGGGCAGATCGGCGTGCGCATCGGCTTTAACGAAACCGATGCCCGGCGCATGTTCGCCGGCAGCGACTTCCTGCTGATGCCTTCGCGTTACGAACCTTGCGGCCTGAGCCAGATGTACGCCCAGCGCTTCGGCTCGTTGCCGGTGGCGCGCAATACCGGTGGCCTGGCCGACACCATCGAAAACGGCGTGACCGGCTTCCTGTTCGATGAATCCACGGTGCAGAGCTATCAGGAAGCCCTGAGCCGCGCGTTCAAGGTGTTCGCCTTCCCCGACCTTCTGCACGCCATGCGCTGCCGGGCCATGGCAGCACCATTCAACTGGTGCAAGGCAGTCGAACCCTACGCCGAACTCTATGAACAGCTTGTGGCGAAAGCGTTGGGGAAATCGAACAAACAGTAAGAGGCTTTCAAGATGCCGTTACGGACCCTTGAGACCTGGCCCCACGGCGCAATCATGCTGGACGCAGAGCACACGCAATTCGCGTTGTGGGCGCCAGATGCGTTTTACGTCAGTGTCGAGCTGGAACATGGACAGTCCTTGCCGTTGCTGCCCCAGGCCGACGGCTGGTTCGTGAGCAACATCCGATGCGCGGCAGGCACGCGTTACCGCTACAGCATCGACGGCGAACTGGAAGTGCCCGACCCGGCTTCCCGTGCTCAGGACGGCGATATCGACCGGCACAGCGTGGTGGTCGATCCGCTGGCCTATGCCTGGCAACACAGTGCCTGGTCGGGACGGCCTTGGAACGAAGCGGTGATTTACGAACTGCATGTCGGTGCGCTCGGCGGCTTCAGTGCCGTCGAGCAGCATCTGGCGCGCCTGGTCGAACTGGGCGTCACCGCGATCGAACTGATGCCCGTCGCGCAGTTTCCCGGTGAGCGCAATTGGGGGTATGACGGTGTCCTGCCCTACGCGCCCCAGGCTTCATACGGGTCACCCGAGCAGCTCAAACACTTGATCGACACCGCCCACGGTCATGGCCTGGCGGTGATTCTCGACGTGGTCTACAACCACTTCGGTCCGCACGGCAATTACCTGCATCGTTATGCCAAGGGCTTCTTTCGCGAAGACAAACAGACGCCGTGGGGCGCGGCCATCGACTTCCGCCGCCGCGAAGTACGGGACTTCTTCATCGAAAACGCCTTGATGTGGCTGCTCGAATACCGTTTCGACGGTTTGCGCCTGGACGCGGTGCACGCCATTGAAGATCCGGATTTCCTCCAGGAACTGGCGCAACGGGTGCGCCAGCAGACGGGACCGGCGCGACATGTGTGGCTGATGGTGGAGAACGAACACAATCAGGCCGGACTGCTCGAACAGGGTTACGACGCGCAGTGGAACGATGACGGCCACAATGCCCTGCATGTGTTACTGACCGGCGAAACCGAGGCCTATTACGCCGACTACGCGCACAACCCCACCGAACAACTGGCGCGTTGCCTGAGCCAGGGTTTCGTGTTCCAGGGTCATATCAATCGCCATGGCGTGGCGCGCGGTGAACCCAGCGGGCACTTGCCTCCCGGCGCCTTCATCCTGTTCCTGCAGAACCATGACCAGATCGGCAACCGCGCTTTCGGCGAGCGCCTGCATCAACTCGCCCACCCGCAAGCGCTGCGGGCCGCCACGGTGTTGCTGCTGTTGTCGCCGATGATTCCGCTGCTGTTCATGGGCGACGAGTTCGCCGTCGAGCAACCCTTCCTGTATTTCACCAGCCATCACGGTGAGTTGGCAAAGTTGGTACGGGACGGCCGACGAAACGAGTTCGCGGCCTTCAGCGTGTTTGCCGACCCACTCCTGCGCGAACACATTCCTGACCCGAACGATCCGCAGACATTTGCAGCGTCCCGCCCCGTCCTGCCTTCGAACGGCCATACTGAGATGCACGAGCTGTATTGCCGGCTGTTGCAGATCCGTCACCGGCTCCTCATCCCCCGCTTGCCGGGCACCCAGGCACTGGGGGCCGACGAGCTGGGCGAAGGCGCGGTCAGTGCCGCCTGGCGCCTGGGCGATGGCAGCGAGTTGCGCATTGACCTGAACCTCAGCGACAAGCCCGTAGTCCACACCTCACAGACCGGTGCCGCACGGTTGTTCGAATACCCGCCACAGAGCGCCGATCTGCTGGACCAGGGCACCCTTGCCCCGTATTGCGCGCTCGTCAGCCTCGCCGCCGCAGCCCCTTTGCCACTTCGTATGGAGAGCGTCAATGAGTGATGCGCAACTGGAAATTCTGGCCAGCCGTGCCGGCCTCGCGGTCGACTGGATCGACGCCAACGGCCGCCCGCAAAAAGTCGCACCTTCGGTATTGCGCAATGTGCTGACCGGCCTTGGCCACCCGGCAGGCAGCGCCCAGGAAATCGACGCCAGCCTGCTGGAATTGCAAGCGGTGCAGCAGACCCATCACTTGCCGCCATTGATCACCGCCGATGTTGGAGTTGGCCTGGATCTGGCGCGTTTCTTTGCACCTCAAACCCCTTGCGAAATCCACCTTGAAGACGGTTCGCGGCTCAACCTCAAGCTGGACGCCAACGCAAAACTGCCGGGGCTGGTACCGGTCGGCTATCAACAGGTCAGTATCGACGGACAAACCTTCACCCTGGCGGTGGCCCCGCCCCGTTGTTACAGCGTCGCCGATGCCGTGGATAACCCGATCCCGCGTGCCTGGGGCCTGAGCGTGCAATTGTATGCTTTGCGCCGTCCTGGCGATGGCGGTTTTGGTGACACCCAGGCGCTCGAGGACCTCGCCCGAGTGGCCGGTGAACGTGGCGCCGAGGCGCTGGCGATCAGCCCCTTGCATGCGATGTTTTCCAATGACACTCAACGCTACAGCCCGTATTCGCCATCCAGCCGTCTGTTTCTCAACAGCCTTTACTGCGCCCCCGGCACCATTCTCGGCGAGCGCGCCTTGCGTACCGCCATCGATGCCACCGGGCTGGCCATTGAGCTCAAGGCGCTGGAGGAGCGTGCGCTGATTGACTGGCCGGCCGCCGCCGAAGCCAAGCATCGGCTGTTGCAGTCGCTGTACGAAGGTTTCGTCCAGGGTGAACATCCCTTGCACGAAGACTTCAGCAGTTTTCGTCACGCTGCCGGCGAAGCGCTGGAAAACCACTGTCGCTTCGAAGCCATACAGGAGGCACGCGCCGCCCGCGGTGAAGGCCTCGACTGGCGACTGTGGCCCGAACCCTGGCGTAATCCGCGTAGCGCCGAACTCGCAGCTTTTGCCGAAGAGAATGCCGGGCGCATCGGCTTCTTCGCCTTCTGCCAGTGGCTGATCACTCGCTGCCTGGAGCGCGCGCAAACCGCTGCCCGCGCCAGCGGCATGAGCATCGGCCTGATCGCCGACCTGGCCGTCGGTGCCGATGGCGGCGGCAGCCAGGCCTGGAGCCGGCAGGACGAACTGCTCGCGTCCCTCACCGTCGGTGCGCCACCGGATATTCTCAACCGCACGGGCCAGGGCTGGGGAATTTCCGCGTTCTCCCCTGAAGGCCTGGTGCGCAATGGTTTCCGGGCGTTCATCGAAATGCTGCGGGCCAATTTCGCCCATTGCGGTGGCTTGCGTATCGATCACGTCATGGGACTGCAGCGGCTGTGGGTGATCCCCAACGGCTCACCGCCGGCCGACGGCGCCTACCTGTATTACCCGGTGGACGACCTGCTGCGTTTGTTGACCCTGGAATCCCATCGGCACCAGGCCATCGTCCTCGGCGAAGACCTCGGCACCGTGCCGGATGGCCTGCGGGAAAAACTCATCGCCCGTTCGATGCTCGGCATGCGGGTACTGCTGTTCGAGCAGGACAACACGCACTTCAAACCGATCCTCGACTGGCCGGACAACGCCCTGGCGACCACCAGCACCCATGACCTGCCCACCCTCAACGGCTGGTGGCATGGCCGCGACATCGACTGGAACGCCCGGCTCGGGATGGTCGACGCCAGCGGTGAGATCGAATGGCGCCAGCATCGCGAGCGCGAGCGCGAGGGCCTGCGCCGGGCATTGAGCCAGGACCCGCAGAACTTCCGTGAAGAATCCCACGAAACCGACCAGGTGCTCGACGCCAGCGTGCGATTTCTCGGTCATACCCGGGCACCCTTGGTGCTGTTGCCGCTGGAAGATGCCCTTGGCGTGGAACAACAGGCCAACCTGCCCGGCACCATCGACACCCACCCGAACTGGTCGCGGCGCTTGCCCGGCTACAGCGAAGCCCTGCTCGATGGACCGGATGCCGCGCGGCGCCTGGAACTGCTCGCCTGTGCGCGACTGCAGGCGGCCGAGCGTGACCGATGACCCAACAGCCTACCCGCCCGTTGCGCGCCACACTGCGCCTGCAATTTCATAAAGGCTTCACGCTGGAAGACGCGGTGCCGCTGGTGCCGTATTTCGCACGCCTGGGCATCAGCCATGTCTACGCCTCCCCGCTGTTGCGTGCCCGAGCCGGATCGATGCATGGCTATGACGTGGTGGACCCGACCAGAGTCAACCCGGAGCTGGGTGGCGAAGTGGCGCTGCGCAGCCTGGTCGACGCCTTGCACGAGCAGGACATGGGATTGATCCTCGACATAGTCTCCAACCACATGGCGGTCGGCGGCGCTGACAACCCCTGGTGGCTGGACCTGTTGGAGTGGGGACGCCTGAGCCCCTACGGCGAGTTTTTCGACATCCAGTGGCACTCTCCCGATCCGTTGATGGAAGGCCAGTTGCTCCTGCCGTTCCTGGGCAGCGATTACGGCGTGGCGTTGCAGGACGGCACCCTGCCCTTGCGCTTCGATGCCTGGCACGGCAGCTTCCATGTCGAGCACTACGAACATCGCTTTCCCATTTGCCCCTGGGATTACGGCGAACTGCTCAAGACCGATGCAGCGCTCGATACGGAGCAGGCCGAACAACTGAAAAACCTGGCCGATCGCTTCAGCACCCTGAGCTACCAGACCGACGCCCACAGTTTGGCCATACCGCTGAAAGCGGAACTGCGCGATCTGGTCAGCGATCCGCTTATTGCTCAAGCCATTGACCGGCACCTGAAGCACTACGACTCAGTGACCCACGAAGGCTTTCAGCGCCTGCACAACCTGCTGGAGCGCCAGAGCTATCGCCTCGCCAGCTGGCGCACGGCCGCCGATGACATCAACTGGCGGCGCTTCTTTGATATCAACGAACTGGGCGGATTGCGCGTCGAGCGTCCCGCGGTGTTCGAAGCCACCCACGCGAAGATCTTCCAACTGGTGGCCGAGGGGCTGATCGACGGGTTGCGCATCGACCACATCGACGGCCTCGCCGACCCGCGAGGCTACTGCCGAAAGCTGCGGCGTCGGGTCGACAGCCTGTCCGCAGGCCGCCATCTGCCGATCTTTGTCGAAAAAATCCTCGGCGAAGGCGAGACCCTGCATCGCGACTGGTCGGTGGATGGCACCACCGGCTACGAGTTCATGAACCAGTTGTCACTGCTGCAAACCGACCCTCGGGGTGCCCAGGCGCTGGCCGAACGCTGGCAGCGCCACAGCGAGCGTTCTGCCGACTTCTCCCAGGAAACACAACTGGCCCGCCAGCAAATTCTCAATGGCTCCCTGGCCGGGGATTTCGAAAGCGTCGCCCAAGCCTTGCTGCAAGTGGCCCGGGACAATCTCATGACCCGCGACCTGACCCTCGGTGCGATTCGCCGGGCGCTGCAGGCGCTGATCGTGCATTTCCCGGTGTACCGCACCTACATCAGCCCCCTCGGCCGGTCAGGCCAGGATGAGGCGTTTTTCCAGCAGGCCATGGACGGCGCCCGCCAGACACTGGGCGAGGCAGACTGGCCGGTGCTCGACTGCCTGGCCGGCTGGCTCGGTGGTGAACCCTGGCGGCAACGCCCGGCCGGGCGTCAGCGCAAACGCCTCAAGCACGCCTGCGTGCGTTTCCAGCAACTGACCTCGCCAGCCGCGGCGAAAGCGGTGGAAGACACCGCGTTCTATCGTTCGGCCGTCCTGCTCTCGCGCAATGACGTGGGGTTCAGCACCGGGCAGTTCAGTGCGCCGGTGGCCGACTTTCATCGGGCCTGCATCGAGCGCCTTGAAACCTTCCCGGACAATCTGCTGGCCAGCGCCACCCACGACCACAAGCGTGGCGAAGACTCACGCGCACGGCTGGCGGTACTGAGTGAGCGCAGCGGCTGGTACACCGACCAGATCGGACTGTGGCGCGCCCTCGCCCGGCCCTTGCGCCAGGACGATCAAGTGCCGTCGGCGGGCGATGAGTTGATTCTGTACCAGGCGATCCTCGGCAGTTGGCCACTGGGTCTGGCTATCGATAATCCAACGGCGCTCGAGGACTACGCCAAACGCCTCTGGCAATGGCAGCGCAAGGCCCTGCGCGAAGCCAAGCTGCAAAGCAGCTGGAGCGCGCCTAATGACGCTTACGAGCAAGCGACCGGGGACTTTATCCAGCGCCTGTTGCTCAGCCCCGAAGGTGAGCTGCTGCGTGCGGCCCTGGCCAGAGCGGCCCGTTCGATTGCCGCCCCCGGTGCCCTTAACGGTTTGGCGCAAACCTTGCTGCGCATGACAGTGCCCGGCGTGCCGGATTTGTATCAGGGCAACGATTTCTGGGACTTCAGCCTGGTCGACCCGGACAACCGTCGCCCCGTGGATTACGCCAGTCGCCAGCAGGCACTGCAGCACAGGGTAGACCTGCCGGACCTGTTATCGAACTGGCAGGACGGGCGCATCAAGCAAGCCCTGGTTGCGCGCACCCTGGGCCTGCGCGCCGAACATGCCGAGCTGTTTCGGCGTGGCACTTACCGGGCTCTGGAAGTGCTGGGCAGCGAGGCCCATCGTGTGCTGGGGTTTGTCCGCGAACGGGAGGGAGAACGCGCCATTGTGATTGTGCCGATACGCTGTGCCGGACTGCTGGAAAACAGTGCCGTACCCCAGGTCCACGCGCCGCTGTGGGGCGATACCCGGGTCAAACTGCCGTTCACCGTTGCCGACGAACATCTGAAGGGACTTTTTACCGGCATCAAAGTCACAAAACACAGAGAGCTGCTGATCAGCGCCGCGCTGGGGGATTTCCCGGTCAATCTCATTATTCAAACTAACCACACTTGAGTTCAGTTCAGGAGCATTGCGATGAGTACAGACGATAAACGCATCCGCGAATTCGCCTATCAGATCTGGGAGTCCGAAGGAAAACCCGAAGGTCAGGAAGCCCGCCACTGGGAGATGGCGTGCAAACTGGCGGAAGCCGAAGCCCTGGCCCCGAAAAAGCCTGCGAAGTCCGCCGCCAGCAAGGCAGCGCCAAAGAAAACCGGCGACGCAAAACTTGGCCCCGACAAGTCACTCAATGGCAAGACCGCCGCGCCGAAAGCCAAAGCCAAACCGGCGGCGACTTCAAAAGTGATCCCGCCGGGAGAAAAGGCCGTCGAGAAAAAGCCCCGTGCGGCGCGAAAACCGCCCGCGGTTTGAGACAGTCCTGGCAAGGCTTGCGAAGAGTCACCATGAACGTCGAGCCTGATGGCCTCATCGCGAGCAGGCTCGCTCCCATATGGGATCTGTGTCGTTCAAAAATTTGCGGCCCGTTCCCGATCAATGTGGGAGCGAGCCTGCTCGCGATGGCGGCATGGCAGTCGCCATAGATTTCTAGTTTGCAGGAGCACTTATGACCAGCCCAAAGAAAGCCCCCGCGCCAGCCCCCCGCGCTGAAGCCACGCGAATCCGTGAAGGCCTGCCCTTCCCGCTGGGTGCCACCTGGGACGGACTGGGAGTCAACTTCGCCCTGTTTTCCGCCCACGCCACCCGGGTTGAACTGTGCCTGTTCGACGACAGCGGCGAGGTGGAGCTCGAACGCATCGAACTGCCCGAATACACCGACGAGATCTTCCACGGCTACCTGCCCGACGCTCATCCCGGGCTGATCTACGGTTATCGCGTCTACGGTCCGTACGACCCGGCCAACGGTCATCGCTTCAACCCCAACAAACTGCTGATCGATCCCTACGCCAAACAGCTGGTCGGCAAGTTGAAATGGTCTGAAGCGCTGTTCGGCTACACCATCGGCCACCCCGACGCCGACCTCAGCTTCGATGAACGTGACAGCGCGCCCTTCGTGCCCAAGTGCAAGGTCATCGACCCTGCGCACACCTGGGGCCACGACCACCGTGTCAGCGTACCGTGGGACAAGACGATCATTTATGAAACCCATGTGCGCGGCTTCAGCATGCGCCACCCTTCGGTCCCGGAAAACCTGCGCGGAACCTTTGCCGGGCTGATGGTCGATGACGTGTTGGAGCACATCCGCAAGCTCGGCGTGTCGACCGTGGAGTTGCTGCCGATCCACGCGTTCGTCAATGACCAGCATTTGCTGCACAAGGGCATGACCAATTACTGGGGCTACAACAGCATCGCGTTCTTCGCCCCCGACCCGCGTTACCTGGCCAGTGGCAAGATTGCCGAGTTCAAGGAAATGGTTGCGCACCTGCACGAAGCGAATCTGGAAGTGATTCTCGACGTGGTCTACAACCACACCGCCGAAGGCAACGAGCAAGGCCCGACCCTGTCCATGCGCGGCATCGATAACGCGTCCTACTACCGCCTGATGCCCGATGACAAGCGCTTCTATATCAACGACTCCGGCACCGGCAACACCCTGGACCTGAGTCACCCGTGCGTACTGCAAATGGTCACCGACTCCCTGCGCTACTGGGCTTCGGAAATGCACGTGGACGGGTTCCGCTTCGACCTGGCAACCATACTCGGGCGATATCACGGCGGTTTCGATGAGCGCCACAGTTTCCTCGTCGCCTGCCGCCAGGACCCGGTGCTGCGCCAGGTCAAGCTGATCTCCGAACCCTGGGACTGTGGCCCTGGCGGTTATCAGGTCGGCAATTTTCCGCCGGGCTGGGTCGAGTGGAACGACAAATTCCGCGACACCGTGCGCGCGTTCTGGAAGGGCGACAACGGTCAACTGGCGGACTTCGCCAGCCGCCTGACCGCTTCGGGGGATATGTTCAATGAACGCGGTCGGCGCCCCTACTCTTCGCTGAACTTCGTCACCGCCCATGACGGCTTCACCCTCAACGACCTGGTGTCGTACAACGACAAGCACAACGAGGCCAACGACGAAAACAATCAGGACGGCAGCAACAACAACCTGTCCTGGAACCACGGCGTCGAAGGCCCCACCGATGATCCCGAGATCAACGCGCTGCGCCATCGGCAGATGCGCAATTTCTTCGCCACCCTGCTGCTGGCCCAGGGCACGCCGATGCTGGTGGCCGGCGACGAGTTCGCCCGCACCCAGGAGGGCAACAACAATGCGTATTGCCAGGACAGCGAGATCGGCTGGGTCAACTGGGACCTCAGCGAAGACGGCAAGGCCCTGCTCAAGTTCGTCAAGCGCCTGATCAAGTTGCGCCTGACCTACCCGATCCTGCGCCGCGGGCGTTTTCTGGTGGGCAACTACAACGAAGACATCGGCGTCAAGGACGTGACCTGGCTGGCGCCGGACGGCACGGAAATGACCACCAAACATTGGCACGATGCGCACAACCGCTGCCTGGGCATGCTGCTCGATGGCCGCGCCCAGGAAACCGGCATTCGCCGCAAAGGTGCCGACGCGACGTTGATGCTGGTGGTCAACGCGCATCACGACATCGTTAATTTCCGTCTGCCGCAAGTGCCTGACGGCGGTTTCTGGACGTGCATGATCGACACCAACCAGCCGTCGATCCGTGGCCAGGAACGCTTCGAGTTCGGCCACGAGTACTCGGTTACCGGCCGCTCGTTGCTGTTGTTCGAGTTGCAGCATGAGGAAGAGGAGTAACGGCGAAGTTCAGCAATTCACCGCGCCAATGCCGCAGAGCGGAAAAATCATTTTGGCCGGGTTGGCGACGCGACTGGCATCTCTCCTTCCCCGAACGAGGGGAGACCGTTGGAATAGGGCTCCTGAACCAGCTGCCCGATTTCATGGGAGCCTGAAGCAAGTCCTGATGGTAATTCCGGGGGGCGAATCGCAATTCAACATGAGAGAGCAGTTAGACCAAGAGCTCAATTAATTCCCCCCCCCATTAAACAGGCGTCTGGCTTGTTTAATTTTTCGATAATCTGCGACGCTTCATTGGAGGGGAATACTCACTGGCGACAGCATTAAACTCAGTAGATTGAATGTTTTCTGGCTCTTCGATTGATACAGTGCCTTTAGATGGATCGAGCTTCCATCTATATTGCTCTAGTTCGCCGGAGACAGGCTTGACATTTATATAAAAATCGCGCCCTATTTTCTTCACATTAACGGCCCGTAATCCAAAGTCGTTTAGAATCCTTGCGGTGGACTTTCCATTTTGTGTTTTGCTCATGAAAACACTAAGCATTTCAGCCGAATCGCTTTTTAGCTTATCAGTTTTTTCGATTGTTTCTTCGTTCGTAACATTTTCTCTTTTTATCAATGATGGCAAATGACCAAAAAACTCTTTTTCTCGTGAAATAGTGGTGTATTGATATCGAGCAACATCATTGGCGTAATAATCTTTGCGAGTATCGTTTCTTTCGTTATTGGAAAATGTCCAGATATACGGCAGATATGAGTTGGTGAAGCCGTCATCTCTGTATTCTGTATCAATTTCATAATCGTTGATTTCACTTTCAGCGAAGTTTTGTTCGATGAATGTAAAACGTTTCGTCGATTCGTCGCCTAGCGCGTCAAATCGGGCCTGTAGTTCTTGATCTAAATAAGAAATGTTCAATACGTCTTTCTGATTCTTTGTTGTGAGTTTGTCGGAGTTTTCCGCTGAAGACGTACGTCCTAATCCATTGGCGTCATAAAAAGTCAACGGATTATTTTTCACCATCAAATATCGATTCAACCCATCCACATTCCCCGCCGGATCCGGACTCATCCACCGTTGCAACCACGGTGCATAGTATCGATGGCCATAGTAATAAAGCCCGGTGGCATCCCGTTCCTTGCCTGAATAACGACGTACCTTGTATTTCGCTTCCAATGCACTGTTGCCAGCCCACCACGCTGTGCCACCAAACGGGTAAAAACCTTCCTGGTTCAACAGTCTGGCATTTTCATCCAGCTCCAATGTGCAGGAGCCGAGCAGGTCGCAGAAGCTGAACCGCAGTTGATCATTCATAACGTCCTTTGGCGGATGTTCTACCCAATGCATCATCCGGATCCGGCTACGTCCCGCATCAGCTGAAATTACATGCCGTTCTTCACCGTGCGTGGCGTCGAGGTGAATTTCCAGCCCCGGTAAATAGCGCGTGTCGGCGTGTAAGGTGCGACGGCCTGTGTGGGTGATGCGGACCTTACGCAGGCGTTGGCCGCGAGGGCCGTAAATGTAGCGCTCATGGTCATCAGGCCCGCCTTCGCGCTTGACCATGGTGACCTCACTCAACTGCTGACGTCCGTCCCACCGGAGGTACTGGCCACGTTGCAATTGTCTTTGATTGCCGCAGGGATCGAACCCATTGACGATGTCCTCCTCTTCAATTCGTTCTCCGTCTGCTTGCAGCGCAAGACTGCGGTTGCTGGTGCCAGAGGTTTTCATGCTGAAGGTCGGTGCGCCACAGTGGCGGCGAGTGAGCAGGTTGCCAGCGGCATCGTAGTTGAAGGTTTGTGTGTAATGGGTCAGTTGATTCGGGTCCAGCGGAGTGGGCAGCATTGCCGGAAGTGCGGGACCGTATGTGGCGGGCATCACTTGTCTGCCACTGGCTTCGACCAGTTGGTAAAGACTGTCGTAACGATAACGGTTGATTGGCTCGACCCGCTGGTTTTTGAAAAAAACCACGGGCTGTGCCTTGTCTTCCAGATGAAGGATGTTGCCGACCGGATCGTAGCGGTAGTGCAGGTCCTGGAGTGGAGGGCTGCCGGGTACGGCGCTCACCAGTTGCATCGGACTGCCATCGTCTGCGGCATACAAAACTCGGGTAAGTACACCATTGCCAGCCGTTTCACTGACTATCTGTCCGGCGGCGTTGTAATGAATGTCGCTGACCAACGGGCGAGGCTCTTGCTCGGTGCTTGCTGGTTGCAACCGGGTTTCCTGGAGCTGGCCGGATACCGAATAAGCAAATTTTCGCTGGTTACCTTTGGCATCGGTCAGGCTTTGTGGATCGCCGGTGGCGGTGTAACCACGGGTGGAAACAAAAGCCTCGCCAACTTCCAGCAATGAGTCGCGCAGTTGAACGTCGAGCGGCCAGTCCGGCGTATCCAGGCTGCCGAGAAACTGCCTGGTTTCAACCAGTATTGCGCCGTGAACGGCAAACTCGTTCACATGCTGGCTGCCGGCACCATCATCGTGGCGTATCAGTTGGCCGCATTGGTTATGTGATGCACTTTCAAGACTGGCTGTCCCGTAGGTCAATCGTTCGATGACACGAAGCGGTTCATTGACCAACTTTTCACCGAGGGCAACCGGACGCTGAAGTGGATCGAATTCTGATTGATGCCAAGTGCCACGACTGTCCCACCGACACAGAACGGATTGAGCGTCATTCGGTAAATTCAACAGCCAACCGGCATCGACACTGTCACGAAATAGCGTCTGCTCCGAAAGGCTAAAGATCGTCGCGAGATTGGGGGCGGGGGCGTTGCCCCAGAGGCGCGGATCCCAATGCGCCACCAGCCTTGCAGCAGGGTCAAACACTTGGCGGGTTATCCGGGTGTCAACGGGCTGCTCCACCTGCTGTCGGCAGTAAGCTACCTCACGTACGGCCAAGCCACGCGCGTCCGTGACCGTCAATGTTGGCGTGCCCCTGTGGTGAAGCGCCCGGTAAGCCATCGCGGTACTTCGCTACCTGCCCAATGCCCGGAAACCAGCATGCCTGTCAATCGGGGAGCGGGATACTGTAAGAACTAACAGTTTTGACGATTAAAAATGCACTTCCACCGCCAACGGCAAATGGCAAATGGCAAATGGCAAATGGCAAATGGTCTGAAAGGTGCATCCACGGCTTGTTCCCGAGTATTTTCGGCTCATGGCTGCTGGCATTGCGCAGGTAATCTCGGTCCAGAGGCGACGAATAGCGTTGCATGAGCAATACTCGATACGCGGCAATCCAGGGTTGGGGTTGTCGCACCTCGCTATCCACCAGCCCTCACGGGTCGGCCGGGCTTGTCTCGCGCACGACTGAAGGCGAAGCAGCACAAGGACGTATACCCATGAAATCCGTTTCCCTCAGCGAAGCCAGCCTGCCCTCCCAGATCTGGAACAGTGCCCCGCAATTGGACAGCATTGCGGTCATCAACACCCAATCCCTGGTGCCTGCCGGTGCACGCGCAGTGCTCATTGCCCCGCACCCCGGCGATGAAGTCGTGACCTGCGGCGGCCTGCTGCAATTGCTCAGCAACCTGGGCCACCCGCTGCAATTGATCTCGATCACCGACGGCAGCGCCAGCCATCCCGGCTCTCGGCAGTGGTCGGAAAAACGCCTCAGTGTGTTTCGTCCCCAGGAAAGCGTGGAAGCCATCCGCCGACTCGGGTTGCCGATGCACAGCCTGAAGTGGATCCGTGGCGGGTTTACCGACAACGCCCTGGTGGAACACGAAGAACGGATCGCCCAGTTCATCGCGCGCTACCTGCGCCCGGGTGATGTGGTGTTCAGCACCTGGTGCGAAGACGGCAACGTCGACCACGACACTGTCGGCCGTGCCAGTGCCAGGGCGGCGGCCAGTGTTGGCGCCACCTACAACGACGTGCCGTTCAGGGCCTGGCACTGGCCGGCGCGGGACCGGGAGCTGATCCCCTGGCACCGTGCGCGCAAGGTGCGCCTCGATGCCTGGACCGTCGCCCGCAAGAGCCACGCCACCCACGCCTACGCCAGCCAACTCGACGGTGAACCCGCCATCGGCCTTGCGCCGTTGCTGCCGCGCACGCTGCTGGAGCGCATCCGTTTGCCTTATGAAATCGTCTTCGTCTGATCCCACTGCGCTTTCTGTAGGAGCGAGCATGCTCGCGATGGTCGTCAACGATAACGCTGGTTGGCAGGCGCCCCGCGGTGTTCTCCGGTTTATCGCGAGCAAGCTCGCTCCTACAGGGGGCATTGGCCGCCGATGTTAAACAGCGAGCTTGCTCGCGAAAAGCCTGAGATCGCCACAGAGTGTCAGATCTGGCGCGTCGGCGTTAAAGGCAAACTGAACTGCCCGTCCATGCATCAGTCGCATACATAGGCAGCCCCCAATCATAGGAGCGAACGTGGCCAGTCATTCCAAGCGGCAATCAGTTGAATCGGTGCCGTTGAGTACTCCCCCGGACATCCACCGACTGCGCGTGCTGACGGTCAACACCCACAAGGGATTTACCGCGCTCAACCGGCGCTTCATCCTCCCCGAGCTGCGTGAAGCCGTGCGCAGTACGTCGGCGGACCTGGTGTTTCTGCAGGAAGTGGTCGGCGAGCACGACCGCCACTCCTCCCGCTACAACGATTGGCCACAGACCTCGCAATACGAATTCCTTGCCGACAGCATGTGGAGCGACTTCGCCTATGGGCGCAATGCCGTCTATCCCGACGGTCACCATGGCAATGCACTGCTGTCGAAATACCCGATCCGCGAATACCGCAACCTGGATGTCTCCATTACCGGCCCGGAACGCCGCGGCTTGCTGCACTGCGTGCTGGACGTGCCGGGGCACAGCGAAGTGCACGCCATCTGCGTGCACCTCAGCCTGCTGGAAAGCCATCGTCAGCTGCAATTGCAGTTGCTCTGCCAGCTCCTCGAGTCCCTGCCGGATGATGCGCCGGTGATCATTGCCGGTGACTTCAACGACTGGCAGATGCAAGGCAATGCCGCCCTGGCCCGCCGCGACTACCTGCACGAAGCCTTCGAGCGCCACCATGGCCGCCCGGCCAAAACCTACCCCGCGCGGTTCCCCCTGTTGCGCCTGGATCGCATCTACCTGCGCAATGCCAGCAGCCATGAGCCGCAGATACTCGGGAACAAGCCGTGGACGCACCTTTCCGACCATTTGCCGTTGGCGGTAGAAGTGCATCTTTGAATGGCGGCGATTGGGTGCGAAGTACCGAAAAATCGTCCCCCACCTGTTATTTCTGACAGTAGCCACGTTGTATCGGTGCCTGCTACGTTGTTGCCGCCCTGACGGAAATCCGCCGGGGCTTGCGACACACACGTAGCGCCTTGGTTGCCGAAGGTACTTGCGGGTCATAGTTGCTCCCGATGTTGTCTTGCAACTCGCGCTGCCAAGCACGTCTGGTTCCTGGCCATCGATGATGGCCAAAGGAACGGAAGTTGATCCCATCGCGGAGGCAACATGGAGTTTTCGACAGATCTGCCCAAGTACCGTTATGGCGCCTGCCTGTTCTCGATCTGGTTATGTGCGAACTGGTCCCAACCCGTCTACGCAGCCTGCACACTCACCCCTACCGCCGGCAACGACAACTTCGTCTGCGACAGCGCCACCAGCGGGCCGTTAACCGATTTGTCGGGCAATAACACCCTGACCTTCCCCGCCAATGGCACCGGCAGGATCAACGGCAACGTGACCTTCGGTGCTGGCGCCGACGCTGTGAACATGGCCTCAGGCACCGTGGCCGGTGCCGTGGATCTGGGCGACGGGGCGGACAGCTTTATGATCAGCGCCGGGCAAGTCAGCGGGGCGGTCAGCCAAGGCAATGGCATCGATGACTTCATCATGTCCGGTGGAACCATTCAGTCCCTGGCCCAAGGGGACGGCCGCGATACCTTCCTGATGACAGGCGGCACCATCCTTGGCGCCTTCGAAGATGGCGACGTGGCCAGGATGACCGACGGCATCATCGACCGGGTCGACATGAAACTCGATAACAATATCTTCGATATGTCCGGTGGGCAGATCCTCCGCAACCTGGT
This sequence comes from Pseudomonas sp. GM33, assembly GCF_000282295.1. Classification (NCBI taxonomy): domain Bacteria; kingdom Pseudomonadati; phylum Pseudomonadota; class Gammaproteobacteria; order Pseudomonadales; family Pseudomonadaceae; genus Pseudomonas; species Pseudomonas sp. GM33. Next base: position 4,122 of record NZ_AKJO01000079.1, on the reverse strand, counting down.
GACCGGTTTGGGCACCGATGAGATCATCGTTTCCGGGGGGCGTATCGGCGGCAACATCAGTGTCAGCAACGGCAACGACAGCATCACGATCACCGGCGGAGAAATCGTCGGCGAGATTCGCGCCGGCAACGGTGATGACACGCTGGTGTGGGACGGCGGCGGGATCATCCGCTCGCAAGTCCTGCTGGAGGCAGGCAACGACCGCGCCACTTTGAGCAATCTGACCGAAAGCACCCTCGCCCTGACCCCGAGTCTCAATGGCGGTAGTGACAATGACTTGCTGACCTTCGATCACACCACCTCATCGGGCGCTGCCCGGTATATCAATTGGGAAACCCTCAATCTGGTCAAGAGCTCGCGACTGGATCTCGATGGCATTCTTCAATTGGGGGACAGCACCACGGGCACCGGCGTGTTCAACATCGACGGCAGCAGCGTGCTCACGTCAATCCAGGGCAGCATCACCTCTTCGACCGCGGGCCGCCTCGCCACCTTGAACAACAGCGGGGTCATCGACCTTGCCGGCGGTAACTCGCGTACCAACGACACCCTGACGGTTGAAGGCAATTACGTGGGTAACGGCGGTCAGCTGCTCTTGCAAAGCGCAGTGGGCGATGACAGCTCCCCCAGCGACAAGCTGGTGGTCAACAACGGAACGCTGACCGGCAGCACCCTGATCAGCGTCACCAACGTTGGCGGCGCGGGTGCCCTGACCCGGCAAAACGGCATCCAGCTGGTTCAGGCCCAAGGCACGGCGGTCAGCGACAACACCGCGTTCGCCCTCAAAGCCCGGGTGTCGGTTGGCGCCTTCGATTACCGTCTGTTCAAAGGCGGCATCACACCGGGCAGCGAAAACAGTTGGTATTTGCGCTCCTCGGTGGTGGCGCCGCCCGTGGTTGCCGTCGCCAACCCGGATCCCGCCTTGCCGCCGACGCTGGAGCCCATCGTGGCAGTGCCGGTCGCCGCGCCTGTGGTCGTGGCTAACGGGGTTCAAGGCACTGCAGGCGTCGTGACGCTCGAAGCTCCTGTGCTACCTGCCGCCGTACCCGGCGCAAAACCTATCCCCCTGTATCGCGAGGCGGTACCTGCCTGGTCGGTGGTGCCGCCGGCTGCAGCACAATTGAGCCTGTCAGCACTGGGTACCTTTCATGACCGTCAGGGCGATCAGCGCCTGCTCACGGAAACCGGGGCCCTGGGCGCCGGTTGGGGCCGGGTCTACGGCAAGAACCTCGAGCAGACCTGGGCCGGCACCGTCACGCCAAGGCTGGACGGCTCGCTCAATGGCTTCCAGGTCGGCAATGACCTGTTCAGTTCGCAACTGGCGGGTGGGCAAACCCAACGCAGCGGTTTCTTTATCGGCCACAGCCGCCTGCAAGGTGATGTTGATGGTTTCAATCAGGGCTTCGAAGGCAAACGCTCCGGAAACGTCGAGTTGAAAGGCGACAGCCTTGGCGCGTACTGGACCCTCACCGATCCCGCCGGTGCCTATTTCGATGCCGTGGCCATGTACACTTGGCTCAATGGCGACAACCGCTCCGAAAGTGGCCTGAAGATCGACAATGACGGCCACGTAACGACGTTATCGGCAGAAGTCGGCTACCCGATCGCCGTGGCTGGCAACTGGGTGGTCGAACCCCAGGCCCAGGCGATATATCAGAAGGTCAAACTCGACAGCCAGGACGACGGCATCTCCCATGTCTCGTTCGATTCCGACAGCGCCTGGACCGGTCGCGTCGGCGCTCGCCTGAAGGGTCGCTACGAAGTCAGTGGCCGACCGCTGGAACCCTATCTGCGGGCCAATATCTGGCACACCTTTACCGGTACCGACACGGTCACCTTTGACCATGTCGATCAGGTCGAAACCCAACAACGAACCTCGTCCGCCGACCTCGGTATCGGGATGGTGCTGAGCGTTGCCGCCTCAGTCAGTGTCTACGCAGGACTTGACTACACCAGCAATATCGACAGCAACCAACAACGGGGAACGGTCGGTAACGTGGGGGTTCGGGTCAGGTGGTGAGGAGTTGAAACCGCTCTATCCCGAGGTTTTTTGACGATTGCTCGAATAAACAAGCACCTGGAAACACACCATTGAACAGGCCCTTTTAAACCATTACCACTGATCGGCCATCTTCTTGACTCGACTGTTTCGGTCTTCTTGACTTCAGGTTACTACCCCCGAAAACACTACCAGGACCAGCCACGGGCTCCCGTAAAAACGGGCAGCCCGTGACGCCGCCTAATCCATTCGGTCGCCCCTCATTCGGGGTAGGAGAGACGCCAGAACGAGATACCGCATGCGACTGCAAGGTAGACCTCCATGAAAACTTCACTCACTTCACAAGAGATCAAAGTCACTTTTTGCACTGTATCGAGTTCACTTCTGCTGTGTTCCTCCATTGAATTGCTCGCCGCCACTGCCGAGCAGGAAACAACGCCGTGGTATCGCCAGGACATCCCGACTATCGGTCTGACTACCTTTGCAGCAACCTGGCCCGGTGAATTCAGCGCTCATCCCGATCTGCGCAGTTCCAGCCTGACTACCGAAGACGCCGCGCCCACGGCCTGGGACCAACTCTACGGCCAGCCCTCCCGCCAGGCACAAGCCGATTACCTTTCCCTGGGAATGGCCGTTCCCGGCACCCACGAACTCAAAGGCCCGGCGATCCTCACCCTGCAAAGTGCCAGCGGCCATACGCAAAGGGTCGGTCTGGTCGGCGGCACGAGTCAGTACCAGCTCAACAACAAGGGCGCGCCGATCACCCCGGCCATGTCCGATCCCAACCGCGACGCGCTCAACCTCCGGGGGCAAAGCCTCGGCGCCTATTGGAGCCTGACCGGTCCACAAGGCTGGCACGTCGACCTGACCGCCAGCGGTGGCCGGGTCAGCGGCGTCAGCCGCAATGAGCAAGGGACGCGAAGAGCTACCGAGGGCAGTGCGATGACGCTGTCGGTGGAAGGCGGTTTCCCTATCGGCCTGGGTGAAAACTGGGTAATTGAACCCCAGGCGCAATTGATCAATCAGCGCATCACCCTGGACACTCCGTATGCTGGCTCGGGCAACGCGTCCTCCAGTGACCTGACTTCGTGGAGCGGTCGAATCGGTGCGCACTTGAAAGGCAGTTACGACATCAGCGGGATGCCGGTCGAACCCTACGTACGGACCAATTTGTGGCACACGGTGTACACCGGCAATACCGTGACCCTCGATCAGGTCGACAAGATCAGCAGCAGCCGCAAGTCCTCGACCGTCGAACTGGGCCTGGGTCTGGTCGCCAGAGTCACCCCGACCGTGAGCCTGTACGTCAGCGCCGACTACAGCAGCGACGTGGACGACAATGATTTGAATGGTTTGATTGGCAGCCTGGGTGTGCGGATGCGTTGGTAAAACTGGTATTTCTTACAGTATCCACGACATTGACGGCGATGCATTGTAATGGGCAAGTCACCCTGATCGAGGCCGGCACGGATGTCTGTGGACCATGCGCATCACGGCACGCCCACCCTTGCGGTTTCAGACGCGCGCGGGCTGGCGGTCAGGGCCGTTCAATACCACCGGCGGCAAGCGTTCGATCCGGTTGAGACGCGGGTCACGCATCAACGCTTCGATGCCGCCGGACGGCCCGTGGCCGGTCGTGATCCGTATCTGTTTGCCCTGGCGCAGAACGATGCGTCGGTCCCGGCGAACCTCAATCAGGTATTCAGTTTGTCCGGCGTGCCGTTGGCCAGTGACAGCCTCGACGCCGGGTGGCAGGTGGCGTTGCAAGGTGCTGCCGGGCAAATCGTGGAGCGTTGGGACGGTCGTGGTAGCCGCACGCTGACTGAGTTCGATGCACTATTGCGCCCCGTGGCGGTGCGAGAGCGTGGCGGTGAGAGCGCTGAACACGTGATTGAGCGCTTTACCTATGCTGGGGTTGATGCCGACACGGCCGTGCACAACCTGTGCGGCCAACTGATCCGTCATGACGATCCGGCCGGCACGCTGCACCTGAAGGAGCTGGGGCTCGGCGGCGCGGTGCTGCAACAGATTCGACACTTTTTGCGCGATGCCGACACACCGGATTGGCCGGCGAGCGAAGCCGCCCGCGACGCCCTGCTCGAAACCGGCGATGGCGCCACCAC